>JAPLRA010000170.1 GCA_026399445.1 Sulfuritalea sp. | reverse complement strand
GGGTGGCCGGTGGTGCCCGAGGTGTAGGGCATCACGCAGAGGTCGTCGGGGCCGACGGTGATCGGGCCGGGGCGTGCATTCGTCGCCAGCATGTCGCTCCACAGCGTGACGCCGGGGTCGCTGATTGCCAGGCGCGGCGCCTTGACGAAATCCGGCACCTTGAGGTCGGTTTCGGTCTTGAGGTAGTCGGCATAGGCGGCGACGACGATCTGCTGCAGGCCGTGGTCGGCGCCGGGCCCGAGCAGCGGCTTCATCTGCGGATAGATGTCCTGCGCGACGAGTGCGACCGTGGCGCCGCTGTCCTTGACGTAGTGACGCAACTCGGTCGTCATGTTCATGGGATTGACCGGAACCACCACGGCGTTGGCGCGCAGGATGCCGTAGTAGGCCAGTACGAACTGCGGGCTGTTCTGCATGTAGAGCAGCACGCGGTCGCCCTTCTTCACGCCCTGATTTTCCAGCCAGCCGGCGATGCGCTCGGCCTCGTCCTTGAATTCCGCGAAGGTGATTGTCGTGTCGTAGAAAACCAGATAGGGCTTGTTCGGGTAACGCCGCGCCGACACCTCGACGTTGTAGAACAGGTCGGTCTCGGGAACGCTCATGTGGCGCGGCAGGCCCTTGGGCCAGAACGCGAAGTGACGGTCTGACATGTTGGCTCTCTTCTCCGCGATTACTTACCCAGATACCGCCCGAGTTCCTGCTTGGCGATGGCGTTGCGATGCACCTCGTCGGGGCCGTCGGCGTAGCGCAGCGTGCGTGCCTGGGCGTAGGCGGCGGCCAGCGGGAAGTCGTCGGAAATGCCGGCACCGCCATGCACCTGCATGGCCCAGTCGATCACCTGCAGCGCCATGTTCGGCGCGGCGACCTTGATCATGGCGATCTCCTGCTTGGCGACCTTGTTGCCGGCGGTATCCATCTTCCATGCCGCGTTCAGCGTCAGGAAGCGCGCCTGGTCGATCATGATGCGGGATTCGGCAATTCGTTCGCGCGTCACGCCCTGGTCAGCAATCGGCTTGTGGAAGGCAACGCGCTTCAGCGCGCGCTTGCACATCAGTTCCAGCGCGCGTTCTGCCAGGCCGATCAGGCGCATGCAATGGTGGATGCGGCCCGGGCCAAGGCGGCCCTGGGCGATCTCGAAGCCGCGGCCTTCGCCGAGCAGGATGTTGGAGACCGGCACTCGCACGTTCTTGAAATCGACTTCGCCGTGGCCGTGCGGCGCGTGGTCGTAGCCGAACACGCTGAGTGCACGCACGCGCGTGACCCCCGGGGTGTCCATCGGCACCAGCACCATCGACTGCTGGTTATGCCGGCTGGGATTGTCGGGATCGGTCTTGCCCATGAAGATGAGGATCTTGCAGCGAGGATCGGGCGCGCCGGAGGTCCACCACTTGCGGCCGTTGATCACATAGTGGTCGCCGTCGCGGGCGATGCTCGCCTCGATGTTGGTGGCATCGCTGGAGGCAACGGCCGGTTCGGTCATGGCGAAGGCGGAGCGGATCTTGCC
>JAPLRA010000478.1 GCA_026399445.1 Sulfuritalea sp. | reverse complement strand
TTCCGAGGCGCGCTGGATGGTCGGTCCATCGGCCATCGGGTCGGAAAACGGCACGCCGAGCTCGATGATGTCGGCGCCGCCTGCGACCAGTGCCCGCATCAGCGGCAAACCGAGGTCGGGATGCGGATCACCGGCGGTAATGAAGGGAATCAGCGCCTTGCGGCCCTGCGTCGCGAGAGTTGCAAAAGTAGTCGGGATGCGTGACATGGACGTATGCACTCAGAATACGATGCCGGACGCGTCGGCAACGGTATGCATGTCCTTGTCGCCGCGACCGGAAAGATTGACCAGCAGCACCTTGTCCTTGGGTAGTGTGGGCGCGAGCTTTGCGGCATAGGCCAGCGCATGGCTGGATTCCAGTGCCGGAATGATGCCTTCGAAGTGGCACAGGTCATGGAAGGCCTGCAAGGCTTCCGCGTCGGTGATCGTAACGTACTCGGCCCGCTTTGAATCCTTGAGCCAGGCGTGCTCGGGCCCGACGCCCGGATAATCGAGACCGGCGGAGATCGAGTGGGTCTCTATCACCTGCCCGTTCTCGTCCTGCAGCAGATAGGTGCGGTTGCCATGCAGCACACCAGAACGGCCGGCGGTCAGCGAGGCGGAATGTTTGCCGGAATCGAGCCCGTGACCCGAGGCCTCGACACCGATCAGCTTGACGCCCGCGAGCGGAATGTAGGGATAGAAAATCCCCATGGCATTGGAGCCGCCGCCGACACAGGCGATCACGGCATCCGGCTGGCGGCCGGTGAGTTCCGGCATCTGTGTCTTGCATTCCTCGCCGATCACCGCCTGAAAATCGCGCACCATCATCGGATAGGGATGCGGACCGGCGACGGTGCCGATGATGTAGAACGTATTGCCGATGTTCGTCACCCAATCGCGCATCGCTTCATTCAGCGCGTCCTTGAGCGTCTTCGAGCCGGACTCGACCGGCACCACCTTCGCCCCCAGCAGCTTCATGCGATAGACGTTGGCGGCCTGGCGCTTGACGTCCTCCGAACCCATGTACACCACGCATTCCATGCCATAGCGAGCGGCAACCGTGGCGGTGGCGACGCCGTGCTGACCGGCGCCGGTCTCCGCGATTACGCGCGGCTTGCCCATGCGCCGCGCGAGCAGCGCCTGGCCGATGCAGTTGTTGATCTTGTGGGCGCCGGTATGGTTGAGAACATCGCGATTCAGGTAGATCTGGGCACCGCCGAGCAGGCCCGACCAGCGCTTGGCGTGATAGATTGGGCTGGGCCGGCCGACATAGTGCTTGAGGTCGTACTCGTACTCGGCGCGGAACTCAGGATCGGCTTGGGCGACCGCATAAGCCTCGCGCAGTTCGGCAAGTGCCGGCATCAGGGTCTCGGCGACAAAGACACCGCCATAGGGGCCGAAGTGGCCACCGGCATCGGGCAAGTTATAAGGAAGGTCTTGCATCTGCTTCTCGGACTCCGGCAATGAATTCGGTGATTTTCTGCACATCCTTGATGCCACGGGCAGCCTCGACGCCGCTGCTGACATCCACCGCCCAAGGCCTCACGGTACGTACTGCCTCCGCAATGTTGTCTGGATGCAGCCCTCCGGACAGGATCACGGGCAGCGGCAAGGCCCGCGGGATCAGTGACCAGTCGAACGTCTTGCCGCCGCCGCCGTAGCCTTCGACGTGAGCATCCAGCAACAAGCCCGATACCCCGGGCGCCTTGGCAAATGCGGACGCATATTCTAACAAATCGAGGCCCGGCCTCACCCTCGCTGCCTTGATCCAGGACTTGCCGAACTGGGCGCAATACGCCGCGTCTTCATCGCCGTGAAACTGCAGCAGGTCGAGCGGCGCCTGCGCCAGAGCCTCGCGCACGTCCTGCGGTGACGCATTGACGAAAAGGCCGACCCGCGTGACGAAAGCAGGGACCTGCGCGAGCAATTGTGCTGCCCGTTCGGGGCTTACGTGACGCGGGCTCGAGGCATAGAAAACAAAGCCGAGCGCATCGGCGCCGGCCGCTACAGCGGCGGCAAGGTCTTGCTCGCGGGTGATGCCGCAGATCTTGATTCGGGTACGGGTCATGAGTTCAGGGGATGACCAGCGCCGTATCACCAGCGCCGACTTTCAGTTGCCAGACCGGATCATAATCGACCCCGGCAAAATACAGGCCGCAGGCTTCAAAGGTAGGGGCAGCGCGGGCACGATCCCGGCCCGCCAGAAGCTCACCCAGCCAATCCGGCGGATGTGCGCCCTTGCCGACATACACCAGCGCGCCAACGATGTTGCGCACCATGTGATGCAGAAACGCGCTGGCCTCGAAGTCGAAAACCAGCAGATCGCCGTGGCGTGCCACAGCGGCGCGGCGCAGAGTCTTGACCGGCGACTTGGCCTGGCACTCGACCGCGCGAAAAGCCGAGAAATCATGTTCGCCCAACAGCAGGCTGGCCGCCGCCAGCATCGCTTCGGCGTCGAGTGGGCGATGAAACCAGCCGACACGCCTTGCCATCAGCCCGGGCCGTTCTGCGCGATTGAGCAGGAGATACCGATAGCGCCTGCCTCGCGCAGAAAAGCGGGCGTGGAAGTCATCCGACACCGGTTTGGCCCAGCGCACCGCAACACTGGGAGGCAGATGGGTGTTGACGCCGCGCACCCATGCCGTATCCGGACGAACGGCGTCCGTATCGAAATGCACCACCTGCCCGATGGCGTGTACCCCGGCGTCGGTTCGTCCGGCACAAACCGCCCGTGTGGGTGCGTCGGCGACCCTCGACAGTGCCGATTCCAATGCATCCTGTACCGCACCTCCGCCCGCCTGTGACTGCCAGCCGCAAAAGTCGGAACCCTCGTATTCGACGCCGAGCGCGATCCTCATGCCAGCCATGAGCCAAGAACCAGAACGCCTGCCACGGCACCGAGGATGGAATCCGCGATACCGAAACCGAATGCCGGAAGAATCAGTT
>JAPLRA010000066.1 GCA_026399445.1 Sulfuritalea sp. | reverse complement strand
CTTTTTGGCGGAGCCCATGCCGGCCTTCAGCAGCGGCAGATATTTTTCCGGGACGGCGAATCCGACATACAGGGGACGAACGCGATTGACGACTGCGAGAGTCGTTTCGTTGACCTTCACTGCCGCGCCGGGAAAAACCAGCTTTGCCCCGACGAGGCCGGCGAATGGCGCCTTGATCGTTGCATAGGAAAGTTGCAGGCGGGCCAGTTCGGCGGCGGCAGCATCAGCCTGCGCGGTGGCTTCTGCGGCGGCGGCGGCGGTGCGCATCTCGCTGACCTTTTCTTCCGAAACAAAACCCTTTGCGCGCAAGGCAATGTAGCGCTCAATGTCGGCGCGCGCCTTGACCAGTTGGGCCTGGCTTTTTGCCTGATTGGCTTCCGCCTGATTCAGCTTTGCCTGAAAGTCCGCGGGATCGAGTCGCAGCAGGACATCGCCTTGCCGTACATGCTGGCCCTCGGTGAATGTCACGCCTAGCACCTGGCCATCGACGCGCGATTTGAGGGTGACGGTCTCGTAGGCCTCGGTGCGACCGGTAATTTCAAGTCGCAGCGGCATGTCCTGAATGACGGCCTTGGCCAGCTTGACCGGCACTGCGGGGGGCGTCTGCCCTTTCTTGCCGGCGGCAGGCCCCTCGGTCTTGGTGAAGTACCACGCCGCTGCTCCACCCGCGGCAAGCACGGCGACAATCAGCAGAACAGAACGCGTCTTGGTCATGGGCGAGCGGGCTTTCTCATGGCAGAACCGATTCAAGAGCGAACAATTGGGCGACTTCTTCGCGGCGACGGATCAGATGCATTTCAGCGCCGTCGATCATCACTTCCGCGGGGCGCGGCCGGCTATTGTAATTCGAGGCCATGGCCATGCCGTAGGCTCCGGCCGAGAGGATGGCGAGCAGGTCGCCTTCGCTGAGCGCAAGCTTGCGGTCATGACCGAGAAAGTCACCCGATTCGCAGACCGGGCCGACAATTTCGTAGCTCATTGGCGTGCCGGTCGCCGTCTCACCGGCGCCGACTTTTTGAATGTCGTGCCAAGCGTCATAAAGCGCCGGACGCATCAGGTCGTTCATCGCCGCGTCGACCACGGCGAAGTGCTTTTCTTCGCCGGGCTTCAGCACCTCGACGCGCGTCAGCAGAAGGCCGGCATTGCCGACCAGCGAGCGGCCGGGTTCGAACACCAGCTTTTCCCTGCGGCCCTTCAGCTTGGCCAGCATAGGCGCGAGATAGACGGAAGCCGCTGGTGCAGGTTCGTCGGCACGGTACTGAATGCCCATGCCGCCGCCGAGATCGATGTGCTCGAGATGGATGCCGACGGCGGCAAGCCGGTCGACCAGTGCCAGCACCTTGTCGGCCGCTTCGGCGGCCGGCGCCGGATCGAGCAGCTGCGAGCCGATATGGCAGTCGATGCCCTTCACCGCGATGTGCGGGAGTGCGGCAGCGCGACGATAGAGATCGAAGGCTTCACCGAAGGCAACGCCGAACTTGGCGGTCTTGAGGCCGGTGGAGATGTAGGGATGCGTCTTGGCGTCGACGTCAGGATTCACCCGCAGCGACACCGGCGCGCGGCGACCGACGCTGCCGGCCACTTCGCTGAGCTGGCCAAGCTCGCTGGCCGACTCGACGTTGAAACAATGGATCCCCGCTTCAAGTGCGGCACGCATTTCCGTGCGCGACTTGCCGACACCGGAAAACACCACCTTGTCGGCCGCGCCGCCGGCAGCCAGGACACGCGCCAGCTCGCCGCCGGAGACGATATCGAAGCCAGCGCCGAGGCGGGCGAACAGATTGAGGATGGCGATGTTGGAATTGGCCTTGACCGCGTAGCAGATCAGCGATCGGTCAGCCAGGCCGTGCACCTGCAGCGTATCGCGATAGGCGGCATAGGCGGCGGTGAGCGCGGCGCGCGAATAGACGTAGCAGGGCGTGCCAAAGCGCGCGGCGATTTCGCCCAGCGCAACGCCTTCGACGTGGAGGCCGTCCTGATGCATGACGGCGAGACTCATTGGCGCCGCTCTGCTGTCGCTTTGTTGCTATCATCGGCCGCAGATGTCGGCGCTGGCGGTATGGCGGCCTTCGCCGCAGGTTGCGGTTGAGGCGGAAGCGACAACGGGGTCTTGGTGCCGCAGGCGGCAAGTGCCGTCAGGGTGACCAGGGCGGCGAGAAATGAAGGAATCAGACGCATGGCAGATAGGTGTGTCTCGACAGGCGAAGGATGGTAACACGCGATGGATGAGCGGGAATTCATGGTTGCGGCCGATGCCGAGCTGGCACGCATCGAAACTGCGTTGGAGGCGGCGAGCGAAAGCGACGTCGCCGATTTCGATTTCGAAACCAAACCCGGCGGCGTGATCGAGATCGAATTCGAGAACGGCTCGAAAATTATCTTGAATCGCCACGGTGCCGCGAGAGAGATCTGGCTGGCGGCGAAGTCAGGCGGCTATCATTTTCGTCCGGAAGGCGGAAAGTGGCTAGGCACGCGCGATGGCGAGGAGTTGTTGGCAGCCTTGTCACGCACCTTGTCGGAGCAGGCCGGCGTCAGGGTCGAACTCTAGGGCTTCTTTTCGGCAGGCTTTGGCGGGACAGGCTTTTCTGCGGCCGGTTTTTCAGCGGGTTTGGGCGCGGCCGGCTTCTCGACGATCTTCGGTTTTGCATCCTGCACCGGGGCCTTCTCCTGCGCTGCTTCTTCCTTTTCCTCGTCCGCCGGGATAGGCGGCAGATGCTCCTTGTACACGAGTTCCTTGCTGGACTTGCCTGACGGATCATTGGCGATTATCGACACAAGGCCTTCCGGGGTCTCCTGCCAGCTTTCCGGCACGTTCTTCAGGGCGTGTTCCATGAAGCCGATCCAGATAGGCAGCGCCGCCGCGCCGCCGGTTTCGCCGTTGCCCATGCGCTTGGGCTGGTCGAAGCCGATCCACGCGATCCCGACCACGGTCGGCTGATAACCGCAGAACCAGGCGTCGATGTAGTCGTTGGTGGTGCCGGTCTTGCCCGCCAGGTCGCCGCGCTTGAGGACCGCGGCGGCACGCGTCGCCGTGCCGCGCCTGACCACGTCATGCATCATGCTGTCCATCAGCCAGGCGTTGCGGGCGTCGATCGCGCGCAGCGACTCATCGCCCGCCAGCGAGGGCTGTATCTCCGCCAGCACAGCACCCTTGTCGTCGAGAATCTGGCGCACGATATATGGTTCGATGCGATAGCCACCGTTGGCGAATATCGAGTAGGCGGCGAGTTGCTGCCAGGGGGTGACGGCTCCCGCACCCAGTGCCAATGTCAGATAGGGCGGGTTCTTGTCGGCGTCAAAGCCGAAGCGTGTCACATAGTCCTGCGCATATTGGGTACCGATGGAGCGCAGCAGGCGGATCGACACCATGTTTTTCGATTTCGCCAGTGCGGTGCGCAGGCTCATCGGACCTTCATACTTGCCGTCGTAGTTCTTCGGCTCCCAGGCTTGGGAGCCGGTTTCTTCTGCAGAGATTGAAACCGGCTCATCCGGGATCACGGAGGCCGGGGTGTAGCCCTTCTCCAGGCCTGCGGAGTAGATGAAGGGTTTGAAACTGGAGCCGGGCTGGCGCCAGGCCTGGGTGACGTGGTTGAACTTGCTGCGATTGAAATCGAAGCCGCCGACCAGTGCCCGAATCGCTCCATCCACTGGGCTGGCGGCAACGAACGCGGCTTCGACTTCGGGCAACTGGACTATCTGCCATCCTTTGTCGGCCTTTTGCACCCGAATCACCGCACCGCGTCGCACCCGTTTGTTGGGGGGTGACTTGTCGTCGAGCAGGCGGGCGGCAAACTTGAGCCCCTCGTCGCTGATCTTGAGTATTTCGCCGCCACGCAGGTAGGCCCGCACCAGTTTGGGCGCCGCCTCGAGTACGACGGCTGGCAGCAAATCGTCGCTGTCGTCGTACTCTGCCAGCAGTTCTTCCAACTCCTCGTCCTGATCCGAAACGATGTCTTTCACGTCGACGTAGGCTTCGGCGCCGCGATAGCCGTGGCGACGGTCGTAATCGATGACGCCGCGGCGAACGGCAAGATAGGCGGCCTGCTGCTCGCCCAGATTGATGGTGGTGATGACGCGCAGGCCACGGCTGTAGACGTCTTCGGGGAAGCGCTCGGCAGCAATTTGGCGGGCCATCTCGGCGACATGCTCGGCGCGGACACCGAAGTCATTGACGTCGCGCTTGACGTGCAGGACTTCCGTCTGGGCGGCTTTCCATTGAGCGTCATTGATGAAGCTGAGCTCGTGCATCCGGCGCAGCACATAGCGCTGGCGCAACTGCGCCCGTTTTGGATTGACCACCGGGTTATAGGCCGAGGGTGCCTTGGGCAGGCCGGCCAGCATGGCGGCCTCTGCGATGCTGACATCCTTCAGTGCTTTGCCATAATAGATCTGTGCTGCTGCCGAGAAGCCGTAGGCGCGTTGACCGAGATAAATCTGGTTGATGTAGATCTCGAGAATCTGGTCTTTTCCGAGATTGTTCTCTATTTTGAAAGCCAGTAACATCTCATAAAGTTTTCGGGTCAGGGTTTTTTCGCTGGAAAGGAAGAAATTGCGCGCCACCTGCATGGTGATGGTCGATGCTCCCTGACGCTTGCCACCGCCAACGAAATTGGAATACGCTGCGCGCAGTACCCCCAGGGTATCGATACCCGGATGCTGGTAGAAGCGCTCGTCTTCGGCCGCAAGAATGGCCTGCTTCATGACGGAGGGAACATCCTTGATCTGTGCAAAGTTGCGCCGTTCCTCGCCAAATTCGCCGATCAGATGGCCATCGCTGGAGTAGATGCGCAGAGGAATTTTGGGCTGATAGTCGGTCAGCACTTCGATCGAGGGCAGCTGCGGATAGGCCAGGATGAGAACAATGCCGGCCAGTGCGGCGATACTGAGCACAGCGCCGCAGATGAGGAGCAGGAAATACAGCGCCCAGCGGGCGGGGGCGGGTAGGGCTGGAATGGGCACGAATAGATGGGGTGGAAGGCGGCGTGCGGGATTATAGCTGTGGTGCTGGAGACACGCTGTGCTAGGCCATCCTTAATAATTTTGCTTTACAGTCGATATAGTTGCTGCTAGCATCTGAAGTAAATTATCTGTATAGCTCGTAACACAATATTTTTAAAGGAAAAATCCTTTGCAGATCGATGTCTCGGCCCTGAAGTCGATCTTTAACCCGAAGCTGCGTCCGCTGATCGGCGTGGATATCAGTTCGACCGCCGTCAAGATGGTCGAGTTGGTTGATGCCGGCAAGGGGCAGCCGCGGGTTGAGCGCTATGCGATCGAGCCCTTGCCGAAGGAAGCCGTGCTGGATGGCAATCTGGCGTCGCTTGAATCTGTGGCCGATACCCTGCAGCGGTGCTGGAAGCGACTCGGCACCTCTACCCGCTTCGTGGCGTTGGCGCTACCGACTTCCGCGGTCATCACCAAGAAGATCACACTGCCTGGCAACCTGCGCGAGCAGGACATGGAGATTCAGGTCGAGTCGGAGGCCAATCAGTACATTCCGTTTGCGCTGGAGGAGGTCAATCTTGACTTTCAGGTCATCGGGCCGGCACCGGGGAGCCCTGATGACGTCGAGGTATTACTGGCGGCTTCGCGAAAGGAAAAGGTCGAAGACCGTGTAGCTGCCGCCGAATTGGCTCAGCTAAAACCCGTGGTGATGGATGTCGAGGCCTACGCGATCCAGGTGGCCTATGAATTGGTAATCAAGCAGCTACCGCGCGAGGGGGTGGACCAGATCGTCGCGCTGGTGGACGTGGGCGCCTCGGCGATGAAAATCACCATCATGAAGGATAACCAGCAACTCTACGCGCGCGAGCAGGCTTTCGGCGGATCGCAACTCACCGATGAGATCATGCGCGTTTACGGCATGGGCCCAGACGAGGCTGAGAACCTCAAGCGTTCCGGTACGCCGCCAGACAACTACGAAGCGGAAATTCTTCATCCCTTCATTGAAAACATGGCGCAGGAAGTCGCCCGTGCGCTGCAGTTTTTCTTTACCTCGACACCGTTCAACGAAGTGCACCACATACTTCTTGCGGGCGGCTCGGCCCTGGTTCCGGGTGTCGCGGAAATCGTCGGTCAGCGCACCAACGTAAATACCCTGCTGGCTGATCCATTTGCCGGGATGGCAATATCACCGCGCATTCGCGCAAAACAGCTTGCTGCGGATGCGCCTTCGCTGTTGGTGGCTTGCGGGCTCGCTCTCAGGAAGTTCGATCAATGATCCGGATCAATCTACTTCCTCATCGAGAGGCGAAGCGCAAGGGACGGCGCCAGCAGTTTTATGTCTTGTTGGGTTTGGTGTCCGTGCTGGCGGGCCTGATCTGGTTCCTGGGTTTTTCGATCGTCAATCGTCAGATTGCGACCCAGAACGAGAAAAATGAGTTTCTCAAGCGAGAAATTGCCAGTCTGGACAAGGAAATCGACGAGATCAAGAAAATCCAGGAGCAGACCAATGCACTCTTGGCCCGCAAGCGGGTGATCGAGGCACTGCAGGCCAATCGCACGGAAACGGTGCATTTGTTCAATGAGCTGGCGAAGCAAGTGCCGGAAGGCATCTATTTGCGTACTTTGACGCAGACCGGACCAAAAATTGTCATTTCGGGCTACGCGCAGTCCAACGCGCGGATCACCACGCTCATGAACAATCTCGACGAATCGCCACTGCTGGAACAATCGACTCTGATTGAAACCAAGGCTGAGGCGGTGGCCAGTCGGCGTCTCAATGCGTTCAGCATAACCACCGTGATCACCCGCCAGACAGCGGCGCCGGGGAAGAAATGATGAAGCTGCCTGATCTGTCCTCTTTGTTCAAGCGCAAGTCGGCCGCCGAACGTCTGGCGGAAAAACAGGCTGAAAAGACCGAGCCTGCGCCACCCAAGGCGCCGCTGATAGATTTCCAGCAGTTGGTGACGGATTTCAAGACGCTCGATCCAAAGGATCCTGGGCTCTGGCCGTTGGCACCCCGTATTGTCAGTCTGTTGGGCCTCTTTGTGGCTTTGATCGCCGCCTCGTGGGGTTTTGGACAAATCGGCTGGAGCGTCCAGCTGGATGAGCTTGAGGCAACCAAGGTTCTTGAAGCCAAGCATAAGGAAGACTGGCTGGGCAAGAAAAGGCAGGCCGTCAATCTTGACGAGTATCGCCGCCAACTGGCCGAGATAGATCGTTCCTTCGGTGCTTTGCTCAAGCAGTTGCCGAACAAGGCCGAGATGGGAGACATGCTGGTCGATATCAACAAGGCGGCGCAAGCTCGAGGCCTCTCGGTTGAACTCTTCAAGCCGGGTGGCGAAGCGCCCCGAGAGTTTTACGCCGAGGTGCCTATTACATTGAACCTCATCGGCAGCTATCACGACATCGGGGGATTTACCGGGGATCTCGCAAGATTGCCGCGCATTGTGACCCTGAACGACATCAACCTGACTACGAACCCGAATGGGACGCTGGTGCTGAGAACGACGGCAAAGACCTTCCGCTACCTTGATGATGGCGAAATGGCCAATCAGAAGAAGGCCCAACAGGCTAAAGGAAAGAAATGAAACTCCATGGCCTTCTAATCCTCTGTGCGCTACTGTTGCTCGGCTGCGCGGCCGAAGAGCATCAGGATCTTCGGCAGTGGATGCGCGAAGAGACCAAAGGCATGAAAGGGAGGGTCTCGCCTCTGCCGGAAATAACCGCATTTCCGGTGGTCGCCTATGAAACGGAGACGCTGACGCCACCCTTCGCGGCCGGCAAGATCGCCACGTTGGAGGCCATTGCCGACAAAACGGCACCGGATCGCACTCGACCCCAGCAGCCGCTGGAAATCTTTCCGATCGAGGATCTCAAGGTGGTTGGCATTATTGCGGCGGGGGCAGTGCCCTATGCCCTGATTCAGACTCCACCACCGAACAAGCCAAAGCACGTGCGCGTTGGCGAATACATGGGCCGTAGTTTTGGCAAGATAACGGCAATCAGCAAGGAAGGCATCACGGTGCTTGAAACCGTCAAGGATGCAAACGGTGCATGGGTTGAGCAGGAACGAAAACTCGATGTACCGAAAGGAGGAGGACTTTGATGAAGAATTTCCATATGGCCGCGGTTGTGCTGGCGAGCTTCCTGTTTGGCCTGCCCGGTGCATCGAACGCGGCAGAAAACTCCATCAAGCAGATTCAGGTCAGGCGCGATGGTGATCAGGTCCTTCTCAAGGTGCAGATGTCCGCTCCGTTGAAGGCGATGCCGGGAAACTGGAGTGTCCTCGAACCGCCGCGGGTCGTGATTGACTTCCCCGGGACCGACAACCAGTCGGGGCAGACCACGCAGCAAGTGGCGACGGGTGATCTCAAGAGCCTGAACCTGGTCCAGACCGACAAGCTGACGCGCCTGGTACTTAACCTCTATCGGCCGACGAAATTTTCAACAGAGATAGCCGGCGACGTCCTGTTTATAAAGTTGCAGGCGCAGAGCGTCCAGGCGAGTCAGGAGCCGGCGCCGAGTGTTTATCAACCGACTTTGGCGACAGCGCCGACTGGTGCGGCGAAGCCGGTCGTAGCGGCCGACTCGGCTGCTATCCGTGACATCGTATTCAGGCGCGGTGAAGACGCGCAGGCAACAATCACGGTGGATCTGACTGATGGCACCGTACCCATAGACATCCGCCGCGCGGGTTCCGGACTTGTTGTCGAATTGCGCGACGTCGAGCTACCTGAGCGCCTGCAAAATCGACGCGACGTGAATGATTTTGCGACGCCGGTAACCACGCTGACATCGCGTGCGATGGGCAATCTGACGCGCCTCGAAATCGCGGCGCGCGGACGCTGGTTTCACCAAGCCCATCTGGCCAACAACCAGCTGACCATCGAAGTGAAGCCGATAGCCGCCGACGAGGCCAACAAGCTGGTTCAAGGCGGAGAGCAGGGGCAGAAGGTCTCAATAAACTTCTTCAATGCGGACGCAACCATGGTGTTGCGCACGCTTGCCGACATTTCTGGCAAGAATGTACTGATCGACCCTTCCCTGAATGGCAGAACGGTCACCGCCAACCTCGACAACATTCCGTATGACCAGGCGCTGGAAATCATCATGGCCCAGGTCAACTCCGGCATGCGGGTGCGCAATGACATCGTTCTTTTCGGCGATCGGGCCGTGCTGCAAAAACGCGACCAGGACACGGCCGACGAAACGACGCGGGCGAGCGACGTGGCGCCGCTTGTGGCGGAAACCTTCAAGCTCAACTATGTCAAGGCAGCCGACATAGTCTCGCTGGTGAACAGCAGCTTTGCCGCAACCAGCGCCGCAGCCGGCGCCGCGCCAGCGGCGGGTGCGCCAGCAGCTGGCCCTGCGCCGGGGGCCGCTGCGGGTGGCGGCGCAAGCAAAGGAATGCTTACCGCGCGCGGGGGAATATCGGTGCACGACGCCACCAACCAGGTGTTTGTGCGCGATACGTCTGCCGTAGTTGAAGCGATTCGCGAAGTGATTCGCAATGTGGATATCCCGCCCAAGCAGGTGATGATCGAAGCACGCATTGTCGAAGCTTCGACGGGTTTTGCAAATTCGTTGGGCATGCGCTTACGAGTCGCCAGTGCAGATGAATTGGGAAATCGCGGCTATCAGGTGCCTGGCACGAATACCACGCGCGTGGCACTGGGAACGACGACCGGGTTCTCCAATGTAGATACATTTGGCGCACCCACCGCACCGGCACTGGCTCGGTCGTCGACCAACGTATTTCAGCCGAGTTATTCACTGGCTGCCGCTGCCAATATCGGCCTGATGCTGTTCAACAATGCCGGCACCAAACTATTGGCGCTGGAACTGCAGGCGGCGGAGAACGATTCGCGAAACAAGACCATCTCCTCGCCGCGCATTGTCACGCTCAACCGCAAGGCGGCGACCATCAACAATACCCAGCAGGTCACCATCCTTACCGGCGTAAATGCCACCACGGGCTTGCCGATCTACCAGACCTTTTCGGCACCGCTCACTCTCGGCGTGACACCTTCGGTCAATCCGGACAACCGCATCAGTCTTGAATTGAACATTGCCAAGAGCACGATCACCAATGCGACGACCGGCAGTCTGGACACCAACAAGGTTACCACCAGCGTGATTGTGGAAAATGGCGGCACGGTGGTTATCGGCGGCTTTGCCCGTGAATCGGATATCCAGACTCAGGACCGCGTTCCCTTCCTCGGCGATCTTCCGTACGTTGGCTTCCTGTTCAAGACGACGACAAAGACCCAGTCGCGCAGTGAATTGCTGGTCTTCATCACGCCGCGTATTGTCAGTGATGTGCTGACGCAACGCTAGATCGAGTCTGCTGTTATGTGAAGAGGCCGGCGCAAGCCGGCCTCTTTCTTTTGCGCTGATACAATTCGGTCGTGAGTGCAAAGAACAATATCTATCTGGTGGGCATGCCAGGCGCCGGCAAGACTACGGTTGGCCGCCAGCTGGCGAGGCGCATGCAGCGTTCCTTTATCGATGCGGATCACGAGATAGAGGCGCGGACCGGTGTCAGGATTCCCCTGATTTTCGACATCGAGGGCGAAAAGGGGTTTCGCGACCGCGAGTCCAGGGTGATTGCCGAACTTGCCAGCGAGTCCAACCTGATCGTCGCTACGGGAGGCGGCGCCGTATTGCGCCCGGAAAATCGAGCGGCGCTGAAGCAGGGTGGCACAGTGGTCTATCTTTACGTGGCGCCGCGCTTGCTTTTCGAACGGACCCGCCTTGATCCCAATCGGCCTTTGCTGCAGGTCGCTGACCCGATGCAGAAGATCGAGGAGTTGTTCGCGGCGCGCGACCCTTTGTATCGCGAGGTCGCAGATATCGTCATCAACAGCATGGGCGGCAGCGTCAACCATTTGGTCAAACATGTTGAACGGGAGTTGGGCAAGCAATGCGCCGCCTGAACCTTGAACTGGCTGAACGCAGCTATCCGATCCTGATCGGCGGTGGCCTTGTTTCCCGTGCCGATATCATCCTCCCGTATTTGCGCAACCCGCGTGTCGCTCTGGTGAGCAACACGACCGTTGCCCCCTTGTACATGGACGCGCTCGCCGAGGCGCTCGAAAAACTCGGCGTTGGCGTTACGCCGATCATCCTGCCCGATGGCGAAGCGCACAAGAACTGGGAGTCGCTCAACCTGATCTACGACGTTTTGTTGGCAACGCGCTGCGATCGCGGTACCACGATCGTCGCCCTCGGCGGCGGGGTGATTGGAGACCTGGCGGGCTTCGCCGCGGCCACCTACCAGCGCGGCGTGCCCTTCATCCAGGTACCGACCACCTTGTTGTCGCAGGTCGATTCTTCGGTGGGCGGCAAGACGGGGATCAATCATCCGCGCGGAAAGAACATGGTCGGCGCTTTCTGGCAGCCGAAGCTGGTGCTGGCGGATACGGATACCCTCAAGACCCTCCCGGATCGCGAACTGTCGGCGGGCATGGCGGAGGTGATCAAGTACGGGCTGATTCGCGACCTGCCGTTTCTCGGTTGGCTGGAAGCCAATATGGACGGCCTTCTGGCACGCGATGGCGACCTGCTCGGCTATGCAATCGAACGCTCCTGCGTCAACAAGGCCGAAGTCGTAGCGGCAGACGAATTGGAGACCGCCCGTGAAGGCGGTCGTGCGCTGCTCAATCTCGGCCATACCTTCGGCCATGCCATAGAAACCGGAATGGGCTATGGCGAGTGGCTGCATGGCGAAGCGGTTGCCGCCGGGACCATGATGGCCGTTGAACTTTCACGCCGACTCGGTTGGTTGTCCGCCACTGATGTCGCCCGTGTACGCGCGCTCATGCAGCGCGCCGGACTGCCGGTCAAGGGGGCCGACCTCGGTGCCGAACGCTATCTCGAGTTGATGTCCCACGACAAGAAGGTCGTCGCCGGCAATTTGCGACTGATCCTGCTCAAGGGGCTGGGCAACGCAGTGACGTTTGCCGACGCGCCGCGCGAGGAAATTGTCGCGACCATCGAGGCATGCTGCCGTGAGTGATCTGGCGCCCTACGCAGTGAGCGACGGCGCCAGTCGCGGTCGTGCCATCCTCGAGCCGCGGCCGAAAGCGCGCAGCGAGTTTCAGCGCGACCGTGACCGGATCGTGCATTCCACCGCTTTTCGTCGGCTCGAATACAAAACGCAGGTTTTCGTCAATCACGAAGGCGACCTGTTCCGCACCCGCCTTACGCACAGCATCGAGGTCGCCCAGATCGCGCGTTCGATCGCGCGTGCCATGCACCTCAACGACGACCTGGTCGAGGCGATTGCGCTGGCGCATGACCTCGGTCATACGCCCTTCGGGCACGCGGGGCAGGATGCCCTCAACGAGTGCATGCTGGCGCATGGCGGCTTTGAACACAATCTGCAAAGTCTGAGCATCGTCGATCGCCTTGAAGAACGCTACGGCGCCTTCGACGGCCTCAACCTCATGTTCGAGACGCGCGAGGGCATCCTCAAGCATTGCTCGCCGGCCAAGGCGCGTGAACTGGGTGAACTGGGAGAGCGCTTCCTCGAGAGCCGCCGGCCGTCGCTTG
>JAPLRA010000431.1 GCA_026399445.1 Sulfuritalea sp. | reverse complement strand
AAGCCTGACGAGGCGTCCGCCTTCGCGAACGATCACTTCAATGTGCGCGTCAGACATCAGGCAGAGGCTGGCGTTGGCTATAGGAGGCTTGATTATAGCCACGACTCAGGTCCGGCCAATCAGGCGTCGCGATTAACCCGAAGTTCGCCGCCAATCCCGGCCCACTGCTGCGCCTCATCGTCCAGTGCCGCTGTCGTGAGCGGCAGCATATTCAAGCCGTCAGAGCCCAGCGTCAACTGAAAACCGTTGCGGGTAAACCCGGCAGAACGCGGTGGCAACGGCTGATCGTCGCGTGATCTGTGCAGCAGGACCGCCGTTCGCAGGCAGAAAATCAGCGTCCATTCCGGAGCTTCTCCGCGCAAAGGTTGGGCCCGCTCCAGTTTGCCGCGATGCGCCAGCACCAGCCGCGACAGGCGCGCCTGATCGCGCCGGGAAAATCCCGGCATATCGGCGTTGGCGAGGATATAGGCGCTGTGCTTGTGATAGCTGGAATGCGCCACGGAAATGCCAACCTCATGCAAACGCGCCGCCCAGACCAGAAACTGGGCATCCGGATGTCCCGCTACATGGCTCTCGGGAACCATCTGATTGAGCAATCCGAGCGCCGTATGGGCAACGCGCGCCGCCTGCCGCCGATCCACGTCATAGCGTTGCATGAATCGATTCACCGTCGCTTCACGCAGATCATCATGGTGATAGCGGCCGAGCTGATCGTAGAGTACGCCCAGACGCAACGCACCTTCCGAGAACGCCATGCGCCCCAGCCCGAATTCCTTGAATACGGCAGACATGATTGCCAGCCCCCCCGGCAATACCGGAATGCGGTCGGCGCGCAAGCCCTGCAGTTTCATGCGCGAGGCATCGCCCGCATGCAGGAGCTCGTTGCGCAGCTTCTCCAGTCCCTCGCGGGTAAGGCCATGATCGGAGAAGCCGTTCAACTCCAGCAAGTCGACAATTGCCTTGGCCGTACCCGAAGAACCGATGGCCTCGTCCCATCCCGTCTCGCGATAGGCATGCACAATGGCCTGCAACTCCCTTCGTGCCGCCAGTTCCGCGTCCTTGAATGAGCGCTTGTCGACGCGCCCGTCCGGAAAGAAGCGCAAGCTGAAACTGACGCAGCCCATGTAGAGCGATTCAAGCCGGATCGGATCCATGCTCTGCCCGATGACGAATTCGGTGGAGCCGCCGCCGATATCGACGACCAATTGGCGTGTTTGCGGATTGGCCAGGGGCGCGGCCTCGGCCTTTTCGAGAAACTGCTCGGCGTTCTTCGCCACGCGCAAGGTGTTGGTCGCCACGGCGCGCACCGCCCCCGGATCGAAGTCGCGCAAGCGCTCGGCGAAACGGGATAGCGCCTCAACGCCCCGTTGCTGGGACGCCGCGTCCAGCCGCTTGTCAGAACTCAGGCCTGCAGCGAGCCTGACCGACTCCTTGAGACCGTCCAAAGGATAGATCTGGTTGGCCACAATTCGCCCCACCTGCAGGCGAAAGCTGTTGGAGCCGAGATCGACCGCGGCGATCAGTTCGTAGGCCATGCGACAATTCTACCTCCTGCCGAAAGTTTGATCCGCGTCATCTCGCTGCAACAAAACTGACACATAATTATTCGTTTCGAATCATCTGAAAGCCCTCATGCCCACCCCGCGCCGTTTTCCTGCCGAACATTTCCTCAATCGCGAACTCTCCCTGCTCGCGTTCAACCGGCGCGTCCTCGCGCAAGCGGCCGACAATCGGGTGCCCCTGCTGGAGCGGCTGCGTTTTCTGTGTATCGTTTCTTCGAATCTCGACGAGTTCTTCGAGATCCGTGTTGCCGGCCTCAAGGAACAAATCAAGCTGGACAGTCATGCCGCCAGCGCCGACGGCATGCTTCCCATCGACGTTTTCCGCCGGGTGACGGAACAGGCGCATGAATTGATCGCCGAACAATATGCCTTGCTGAATGACGAGATACTTCCTTTGCTGGCAAAGGAAGACATCGTGTTCTTCCGTCGCAGCCTGTGGACCGAAGGCCAGCGCGCCTGGATGCACGAGTTCTTCGTCAATGAAGTGATGCCCGTGCTGACCCCGATCGGACTCGATCCGTCGCATCCCTTCCCCCGCGTGCTCAACAAGAGCCTGAACTTTGCCGTGGAACTCGAGGGGACCGATGCTTTCGGCCGCAGCTCCGGCGCTGCCATTGTTCAGGCGCCGCGCGCCCTGCCGCGGGTGATCCGGCTGCCGAAAAAACTCAGCGGCGTCGACTACGGCTTCGTGTTTTTGTCGTCGATTCTGCACGAGTATGTCAATGAACTTTTTTCAGGGATGAACGTGCTCGGCTGCTACCAGTTCCGCGTCACGCGCAACTCCGATCTGTTTGTCGATGACGAAGAGGTGAAGAACCTGCGCATTGCGCTGCAGGGAGAGCTGCCGCAGCGTCACTTTGGCGATGCGGTACGCCTGGAAGTCGCCGACAACTGCTCGGAGGAGATGACTGGCTTTCTGCTGCAGCAGTTCGGACTGGAGCGCAGCGACCTCTATCGCGTGCCGGGCATCGTCAATCTGGTGCGCCTGATGTCGGTCCCCGACCAGGTGGATCGTCCCGACCTGATGTACGCCCCGTTTCAGCCAGGCCTGCCCAAGGTATTGGCCAAGCGCTACGACATTTTCGCCAGCATCCGCAAGCATGACATCCTGATGCACCACCCATTCCAGTCCTTCAGTCCGGTCATCCAGTTGCTGCAGCAGGCAGCAGACGACCCGCCGGCGGTGGCGATCAAGATGACCGTCTGTCGCACCGGCACCGACTCCGCCATCATGGAGGCCCTGATCGAAGCGGCCAGCAGCGGCAAGGAAGTGACCGTGGTGGTCGAACTGATGGCGCGCTTCGAGGAGGAAGCCAATCTGTCCATTGCGGCACGTCTGGAAGAGGTCGGCGCCCACGTGGTCTACGGCGTGGTCGGCTACAAGACCCACGCCAAGATGCTCATGGTATTGCGCCGCGAGGAACACGGCTATCGCCGCTACATCCATCTGGGCACCGGCAATTACCATCCGCGCACCACGCGCTTTTATACCGACTTCGGCCTGCTGACCTCGAATCCGGAAATCGCCGAAGACGTCAATGAGGTTTTCAAGCAGCTGACCGGGCTGGGCAAGGCCACCGCACTGAAGCATTTGTGGCAGGCGCCATTCTCGCTGCACCCGAAAATGCTTGCCGCGATTCGCGCCGAGATGGACGCGGCCAAGGCCGGCAAACCGGCGCGCATCATCGCCAAGATGAATTCGCTGCTGGAGCCCGAGATCATGGAAGCCCTGTATGAAGCCAGCGCAGCCGGCGTCACCGTCGACCTGATCGTGCGCGGCGTCTGCTCGCTACGACCCGGCGTCAAGGGACTTTCGGAGAACATCCGGGTGCGCTCGGTCGTCGGACGCTTCCTCGAGCATCACCGGATTTTCTATTTCCATGCCAATGGCAAGCAGAACATCTACCTGTCCAGCGCCGACTGGATGGAGCGGAATTTCTTCCGCCGCATCGAGATCAGCTTCCCGGTGCTGGAGCCGAAACTCAAGCGGCGCGTACTCAAGGAAGGACTGAAGCCCTACCTGGCGGACAACAGTCAGGCCTGGGAAATGGATGCCAGCGGCGAATACCGCATCAAGCCGACGCGACGCGCCCGCATCAGCGCCCAGGAACTGCTGCTGGCCGACATGGCGGTCGGCGCGATCAATGTAGCGTAACCCGCGTCAGGACATTCGCCAAGCTCTCGGCCATATCCGCGCCGAACTGCTTGGCGAATTTCTCGGCGAAGTTCTGCTTGACGCTGAAGTCGCGCACGTCGCTGGCCTTGAAAACGTCTCGCGCCACGCTGTCGACCGTGCCGAAACCGTCGGCCAGACCCAGTTCGATGCTCTTGGCGCCGCTCCACATCAGGCCTGAAAACATCTCCGGCGTT
>JAPLRA010000076.1:10422-15831 GCA_026399445.1 Sulfuritalea sp. | reverse complement strand
ACAAGCCCCTGCCCGAAATGCTGACCCTGCTCTCCAGCCTCGGCATTCCCCTGACGGGAGCCAATCCGGCCGACGCCCGCGACGACCTGAATGCGGGCAAGCAGTGGCTGGCGCAAAAGGCCTGACGCTTGCGTAGCGTCGTCATTGCCGATGCGGGGCCGCTGATTGCGCTGTCCCGCATCGACTCCCTGGATTTGTTGCACGGCTTGTTCGGGCAGGTTCTGGTCACCGAGGACGTCCGTGACGAAGCCTTGCCGGCGGCGGACTATCCGGGCAAGGCAATCATCGCCCAGGCATTCGACGCCGGCTGGCTGGTGTGTCCGGGGCCTTTCGAAACCGCATGGCAACCCACGAATCCCGGTCTTGATGCCGGCGAACGCAGCGCGATTGCGGCGGCAGTGCAGATGCCGGGATGTTTGCTGATCATCGATGATCGTGCCGGGCGGGCGGAAGCGAAATCGCACCACGTCGCCATTATCGGCACCGCGGCGGTAATCGGTCTCGCCAAATTGCAGGACCTGATTCCGGCGGCGCGTCCGGTTCTGGAACGGCTGCAGCCGGCGGGGTATTTCATCCATCCGCGAATTATCGAGATGGTTCTACAAGACATCGGCGAGTAATCGCCGTGTCGCCAGCGCCGACTTTTCACGTCGCTTCCACGTCCGCGCCGGGAGTTCGCCCCGGCAGGCGACCCACTTTCTTGTTCGCGCAAGAAAGTAGGCAAAGAAGCGCTCCCCGCCTCCCCGGCCCTGCGGGCTGCCCTCGCTGCGGAAGGCCCGCCGGGCCGGTCGCTAAACTAGCCGGCCAAAAAGCGGCCGGCGTCGGACAACGCGCCCGGACTTCCCCCGGCGAACCTTCCTCGCTCGGCGGGTCAGAGGGGAATGCAAAGCGTCGCGCATGTGTGGCCGCGACGGAAATCAATGCAAGCAAGTCCTGCCTTGTTCTCTTCTAAACGCGACAAACTTTTGTTGACTTGCAGGTGTAACATTGTTACATTCACTTCATCAACTGATAAGGAGTTTACGATGGCGCCTGTTATTCGAATACCTGACAACATTTTTAAGAAACTGCAAAACCATGCGGTCCCATTTGAGGACACGCCAGCCTCCGTAATCAGTAAGCTTCTCGATTTTTACGATTCGCATCCTGTTACGCAAAGTGGTTCCAACGATGTCAAAAAAGAAACAGCGAAGCAAATGCTCCCCGAAAAACCCGCTCTTTCGCAAATAACCATGGCAGCAGTTAAGTCTCTTGGGCTAACCCCAATCGTTACCGTAGACCCCACTCATAGCAGGATTACGAACGCTAGGATTGGCGACGTTGCTGCAACCGATTGGGAAGATTTGTATCGGCTCGCGCATCGAAAAGCCTTTGCCTCTCTAGGCTCGTTGGACGCACTACAAAAGCAGGTGTCATGGGAAGTCCCGAAAGGAAGGCGGCGCGGAAAGGGGTTCGAGTATGGATACATTGAAGAATTAGGTTTTTCCGTTCGCAGCGTTGATGCGAAGACCTCGTGGAAAAGATCCCGCGAATTGGCCGAGCTTTGCAAAGTTCCGATCGTAGTTACCGCTGTCGGTGCCAATAACGAACAGATAAATCTTGAATGGGCGCCAAGTGAAGCCAGTTAAATAGAACTACCGATAAGTACCGATCTGGAGTCGATGTCAGATTCGTTTTCCGAGGAGGGTCGAATGAAAGTTCTTGCAAATGTACCTGTAATACTTTTCGTCATATCGATTTCTGGCTGCGCAGTTACACCACAGCGCGCGGCGGAGGCTGATACCCGCGAGTTGTGCAACTGGTACATGAGTCCTTTTCTTGGGGATTCTGATAGAACCGCAGCCTACCAAGAACTACGCCGCCGCAACGTACCGGTCAATACAGACTGCACGAGATATGCGGAGGAGAGTGGGCAGATGTTTTCGCTTGGCATTCAAATGATGCAGGCATCTCGGCCCAAGCCAGCACCAAGTGCTTACACAGATTGTTACCAAACAGCCAATGGGTATCGCTGTGAGCATCACGGCCAGACATACTTCAATTGTCAACCATCCGGCAATGGCTACCTCTGCCAATAATCATCAACAACGATATAGGGTCAGCGGATTTGCTTTCGGTACGATAAACCACGCGCGATGGTTTGCATTCCCCTCTGACCCGCCGAGCGAGGAAGGTTCGCCGGGAGTAGTCCGGTCGCGTTGTCCGACGCCGGCCGCTTTTTGGCCGGCTAGTTTAGCGACCGGCCCGGCGGGCCTTCCGCAGCGAGGGTAGCCCGAAGGGCCGGGGAGGCGGGGAGCGCTTCTTTGCCGACTTTCTTGCGCGAACAAGAAAGTAGGTCGCCTGCCGGGGCGAGACCCGGCGCGGACGTGAAAGCGAAGGAAGAAAGTCGGCGCTGGCGATACGGCGACAAATCCAAACCAACCCTGGATTCCGGCTTTCGCCGGAATGGCGGAGCGTTACCGCATCCCCGGCAACATCCCCTTCATCCCCCGCATCATCTTCGCCATCCCCCCCTTGGAGAACTGCTTCATCATCTTCTGCGTCTGCTCGAACTGATTCAGCAGACGATTAACTTCCTGCACCGACACCCCCGCACCGGTGGCGATGCGGCGCTTGCGGTTGGCCTTGATGATTTCGGGTTTGGTACGTTCAGTCGGCGTCATCGAGTTGATGATGCCTTCCAGACGCCGAACGGATTTGTCCTCCATCCCGCCGCCGGCCTTCTGCGCCATGGCACTGAACTGGGCGGGCAGCTTTTCGAGCATGGCGGCCATGCCGCCCATGTTTTTCATCTGACCGATCTGATCCTTGAAGTCGTTGAGGTCGAAGCCCTTGCCCGACTTCATCTTCTTGACGAATTCCTGCGCCTTGTCCTGATCGACGCCGCGCTGGGCATCCTCGACCAGACCGAGGATGTCGCCCATGCCGAGGATGCGCGAAGCCATGCGCTCGGGATGGAATTCCTCGAGGCCGGTGAGCTTTTCGCCGACGCCGGCAAACTTGATCGGCTTGCCGGTGACATGACGCACCGACAGCGCCGCGCCGCCACGCGAATCGCCATCCAGCTTGGTCAGAACGATGCCAGTGAGGGGCAGCGCTTCGTTGAAGGCTTTCGCCGTATTCACCGCGTCCTGGCCCAGCATGGCATCGACCACGAACAGGGTTTCGATGGGATTCAGCAGCGCGTGCAGATCCTTGATCTCGGCCATCATCGCTTCGTCAATGGCGAGGCGCCCGGCGGTATCGACGAAGATCACGTCGTAGTAGTGGCGCTTTGCGTAATCCAGTGCTGCTGCGGCAATATCGGCCGGCTTCTGCTCGCCTGAGGACGGGAAGAAGTCGATCCCGGCCTGGGCCGATACGGCTTTCAGCTGCTCGATGGCGGCAGGACGATAGACGTCTACGCTCACCGTCAGCACTTTCTTCTTCTGCCGTTCCTTGAGCCACTTGCCGAGCTTGGCGGTGGTCGTGGTTTTGCCCGCGCCCTGCAAGCCGGACATGAGGATTACGGCCGGCGGCTGCGTGGCGAGATTGAGGCCGACGCTGGCGCCGCCCATCAACTCGGTGAGTTCGCGATGCACGACGCCGACCAGCGCCTGGCCGGGCGTCAGCGACCCGATGACTTCCTGACCAAGGGCCTTTTCCTTGACGCGGGCAATGAAATCCTTGACCACGGGTAGCGCGACGTCGGCTTCGAGCAAGGCCATGCGCACTTCGCGCAGCATGTCCGAAATATTGTCGTCGGTCAGTCGGGCCTGTCCGCGCAGGTTTTTTACGACACGGCCAAGGCGTTGGGTGAGGTTGTCTAGCATGAATGAGTTGGGCTGGATGCTTAAAGGGAGAGGGGGCTTGGTGTAGACTTCGCCGATGCCCGCAATCTTAATGCATCTGCTGGCCGCGGCCCTTTATGCGGGCCTGGCGGTACATCTCTGGCGCACCCGTTGGCGCGGACCGGTGCTCGACCAGCCAGCCGGCGGACTCAGGCTCGGCGAGCGCGGCTTGCTGCTGCTGGCATTGGTCGCCCATGCCGTCAGTTTGCGCATGGAAATATTCGACGGCGGCAGCATGCGCTTTGGCTTCGCCATCGCACTTTCCGTGATGCTCTGGCTGGCCATTGCGCTGTACTGGATCGAAAGTTTTTACGCCCGCATGGAAGGCTTGCAGGTCATCGGTTTGCCGGCCGCCGCCGTGGCGGCCATGCTGCCGGCGCTGTTCTCCGAACCGCACGTGTTGACCAATGCCGGCTCGATGCCGTTTCGCCTGCATTTCCTGATGGCCATGCTGGCCTACAGCCTGTTTACCCTGGCAGCCCTGCACGCGCTGCTGCTGGCGACCGCCGAAAAAGGTCTGCACCGGGGTCGGGTCTCGCCGCTACTGGCGGGCCTGCCGCCCTTGCTGACGATGGAGGCCCTGCTGTTCCGCCTGATCCACGTTGCCTTCGTACTGCTCACGTTTACGCTGATTTCGGGCGTGTTCTTCTCCGAAACGCTGTTCGGCAAGGCGCTGACCTTCAACCACAAGACAGTGTTCGCGATTCTGTCCTGGCTGATTTTTGCGGCGCTGCTGACGGGCCGCCATTTGCGCGGCTGGAGGGGCCGTGTGGCATTGCGCTGGACCCTGGCCGGCTTCGCCGCGCTGCTGCTGGCCTATGTCGGCAGCCGCTTCGTGCTAGAGGTACTCCTCGGTCGCTGATGGACGAAATCCCGCTTTCTGCGCAATTCGCAGCGCTCGCGTTACTGCTGGTCTGCTCGGCGTTTTTCTCCATGTCGGAAACGGCCATGATGGCCTCAAACCGCATCCGACTGCGTCATATGGCGCAGGAAGGGCACAGTGGCGCCCGGCTGGCTGTAGCCCTTCTGGGAAAAACCGATCAGTTGCTGGGCGTGATCCTTCTGGGCAGCACGCTGGTCAACTCCGTCGCCGCCATGCTCACAGGCAATATAGCCCTGCAGATATTCGGTCAGGAAAAATGGACGCTCGAGGTCGGCGCCCTGTTTGTTACCTTCTGCCTGCTGGTGTTTTCGGAAATTACGCCCAAGGTCGCCGGAGCCACCTACCCGGATTGGCTGGCATTGCGCCTGGGCTATATCCTGACACCGCTGCTGCGCGTGGCCTACCCGGTGGTCTGGCTGGTCAATCTGTTCGTTCAGCCGCTGCTGCATCTGCTTCGTCTGCAACCGAAAGAGGGACATGAGTCGTCCCGCCTTTCACCGGAAGAACTGCGTTCGGTTGTGCTTGAATCCGGCCGCTTCATTCCACAGCAGCATCGCTCAATATTGCTCAACCTGTTCGAACTGGAGCAGTTGACGGTTGCCGACATCATGACTCCGCGCGGCGAGATTGAAGCCATCGACATCGCGGCACCGATCGAGGATATCAAGACGCAACTGGCGACCAATTTTCACACCC
>JAPLRA010000076.1:8344-10410 GCA_026399445.1 Sulfuritalea sp. | reverse complement strand
TCGCTGTATTCGAAAACGACCCGGCCAATGTGGTCGGCGTACTGCATCAAAAACGCCTGCTGGCGGAGGCCTTTGCGGGGGAGATCGGCCACGCCGCGCTGCGCGAGCGGATGTCGGAACCCTATTACATACCCGCGGCAACGCCTATCTACACCCAGCTTCAGTTCTTTCGCGAAAACCGGGAACGCATGGGCCTCGTGGTCGATGAGTACGGTGAAATTGAAGGGCTGGTAACGCTGGAAGACATCATCGAAGAACTCGTCGGCAAATTCACCACGCGTCAGTCGGATGTTGGCGGTTCGCTTTCCTGGAACGATGATGGCATGGTGCTGGTGGATGGCTCGGCCGGGCTGCGGGAACTCAATCGAATGCTGAATCTGGAGTTTCCCCTGGATGGGCCGCGGACGCTCAATGGGCTGATTGTCGAGCATTTGCAGGACATTCCTGAAGTGGGCGTTGGCGTGCGGGTGGGCGGCGTGCCGATGGAGATCGTGCAAACACAAGATCGAAAGATCAAGATGGTACGTCTTCACCGCCCCGCCGGAGAGTGATACTCTGGGCATATTCAGGGCGTAGAATGCGCAAAGTGGAATTTCAGGCAGTCTAATGCGGGTTTTCCGGCGTTAAACGCGGCGACCGAAACAAAAATTCAAGCGGGGGAAGCCGATGGCCACAGCAGGCAAGGCAGACAAGAAAGTAGGCCCAAAGGAATTAAGTTTTATCTGGGAAGGCAAGAACAAGGCCGGCAAGGTGGTGCGCGGCGAGATCAAGGCTGTCGGTGAAGCGGCAGCGAACGCGGCGCTGCGTCGCCAGGGCGTCAACGTCACAAAGCTCAAGAAGCAGAAAACCGGTTCCGGCGGCAAGGTCTCGGACAAGGACATCACGCTCTTCTCGCGACAACTCGCGACCATGGTCAAGTCAGGCGTGCCGCTGCTGCAATCCTTCGACATCGTCGGCAAGGGCACCAATAATCCCGCCCTGGCCAAGTTGCTGTTCGACATCAAGTCCGATGTCGAAACCGGCTCCAACCTCGCGTCCGCCTTTCGCAAGTACCCGATGTATTTTGATGCCCTGTTCTGCAACCTGGTCGAGGCCGGCGAGCAGGCCGGTATTCTCGACACGCTGCTGGATCGCCTGGCCACCTACAAAGAGAAAATCCAGGCCATCAAGTCCAAGATCAAGAGTGCCCTGACCTATCCGATCGCCATTCTTATCATCGCCTTCATCATCACCGCGGTGATCATGATTTTTGTGGTGCCCGCGTTCAAAGGCGTGTTCGCCAGTTTCGGTGGTGAACTGCCCGCGCCGACACTCATCGTGATCGCGATATCCGACTATTTCACGGCCAACTGGCACATCATCTTCGGCAGCATTTACGCGGTGATTTACGGCATTGGCCAGGCGTTCAAGCGTTCGGTGGCATTACAGATAATGAAAGACAAAGTCTCGCTGAAGATGCCAGTTTTCGGCGACATGCTCACCAAATCCGCCATTGCGCGCTGGACGCGAACCCTGTCCACCATGTTTGCCGCCGGCGTCCCGCTGGTCGAAGCACTTGATTCGGTCGGTGGCGCCGCCGGCAACTATGTTTACACCATGGGAACCAAGCAGATTCAGGCCGAGGTCAGCACCGGTTCCAGTCTGACCGTGGCCATGGAAAATTGCGGGTTGTTCCCGCCGATGGTGACGCAGATGGTGGCCATCGGCGAGGAATCCGGTCAGCTTGATTCGATGCTGGGCAAGACCGCCGACTTCTTCGAAGCCGAGGTCGACGAAGCCGTCGAAGCGCTTGCGAGTTTGATGGAACCGATGATCATGGTCTTCCTCGGCGGCCTCATCGGCGGTTTGGTGGTGGCCATGTACCTGCCGATCTTCAAGCTTGGTTCGGTTGTCGGCTAGGCCGGCGACGTAGTCGCAGGAGATGCTCGCCCAACTCGCCGATCCGGTGGTGTTTGCCCTCGTCGCCGGATTGTTCGGCTTGATGATCGGCAGTTTTCTCAATGTCGTCATCCATCGCCTGCCGATCATCATGGAACGCGACTGGGCAGCGCAGTGCGCCGAGTTCA
>JAPLRA010000076.1:0-8295 GCA_026399445.1 Sulfuritalea sp. | reverse complement strand
GTTCAAAGGGGAGGCGCCGCCGGTCTTTGAACCGCTTTCGCTGGCGCGCCCGCGGTCGCGGTGTCCGCAATGCGGCCATTCGATCAGCGCGCTGGAGAACATTCCTATCATCAGTTGGATGTTGTTGCGTGGGCGCTGCAAAGGCTGCGCGGCGCCGATTCCCATTCGCTATCCGCTGATTGAAGCGACAACCGGGTTGCTGTTTGCCTTTGCTGCCTGGCATTTTGGCTTCACCGCCGCGGGCTTGGGCGCCCTGGTGTTTGTCGGCGCGCTGGTCGCCTTGACCGGTATCGATTTCGATACCCAGCTATTACCGGACGACATCACCTTGCCCCTGCTCTGGCTGGGTTTGGCGTTCAACGCCTTCAGTGTCTATACGGATCTGAAAAGCGCTGTGATTGGTGCCATGGCGGGCTACCTGTCGCTGTGGGGCGTATATTGGTCATTCAAGCTGTTCACCGGCAAGGAAGGCATGGGCTACGGCGATTTCAAGCTGCTAGCGGCGCTCGGCGCCTGGCTTGGCTGGCAGATGCTGCCATTGGCGATCCTGCTTTCCTCCTTCGTTGGGGCGGTGGTCGGCATTGCACTGATGGTCTTCGCCCGTCAAGGGCGCAACGTGCCGATTCCTTTCGGCCCATACCTTGCCGTGGCAGGTGCTATTGCCCTGGTCTGGGGCAAACCCTTGACCCACGCCTATCTCGGGACCAATCTGTAGCTCTTGTAAAACCCCGGGTCAGGCCCGATCTTCATGGGGTCGGGATGGCGCGGCCCTGGCCGGCGCGCCAGGGGCTTCAGCTATAATCCTCCCCCTTTGCCAGAATGCCGGAGAATGTCATGCCGATCTACGCTTATCGCTGCACCGATTGCGGCTTTGAGAAAGATGTCATGCGGAAAGTCAGTGATCCGCTGTTGACCATCTGCCCCGAATGCAAGACCGAGAACTTCGCCAAGCAGCTGACCGCACCGGGCTTTCAGCTCAAGGGCAACGGTTGGTACGCGACCGACTTCAAGGGAGGCGGCGGCTGCAAGTCTGCCGACAGCAAGAGCGACAACCCGCCGCCCTGTCAGGGTGGCACGGGAAGTTGCGCCGCCAATAGCTGATCGCGTCTGTCTTGAAAAAGTACTTCATTACCGGACTTCTGATCTGGGTCCCGCTGGCAATCACCGCATGGGTGCTGTCGCTGATCGTCCGCTCCATGGATCAGTCCCTGCTGTTGCTGCCCCAGGCAATTCACCCCGAACACCTGCTGGGCGTCTACATCCCCGGCCTCGGCGCGCTGCTAACGCTGCTGATCGTGTTCCTCACCGGACTGGTGACGACAAACATCGTCGGCCAAAAGCTGGTGCGTTTCTGGGAAGGCGTACTCGCCCGCATTCCCGTGGTGAAGTCGATTTACTACAGCGTCAAGCAGGTCAGCGATACGCTGTTTTCGGGCAGCGGCGTGGCATTCCGCAAAGTCCTGCTGGTCCGCTATCCACATCCTGAAGCGTGGTCGGTCGCGTTTCAGACGGGGCATCCGGCACGCGACGTCGCCGACATGCTGCCGGATGAACACGTCGGGGTCTTCATCCCGACCACGCCCAGCCCGGTAAATGGCTTCTTCTTTTTCGTCAAACGGAAAGATGTCATTGAACTCGACATGAACGTCGACGAGGCCCTGAAGTACATTGTCTCCATGGGCGTTGTCGCCCCGCCCATGAGAAACCCCAACGGGCGCGCCCAGAACCAGTAAGGCCCTGCGGGGCCCATAAACAGTCCGGAAACCCTATGCGTACTCACTATTGCGGCGAGGTCAATGCCTCCCACGTCGACCAGATTGTCACCCTTTGCGGCTGGAACCACCGCCGTCGCGATCACGGCGGCGTGATCTTCATCGACCTGCGCGATCGCGAAGGCTTGACGCAGGTGGTTTGCGATCCGGATCGCGCCGAGATGTTCAAGATCGCCGAGGATGTGCGCAACGAATTCGTGCTGAAGATTACCGGAAAGGTGCGTCGTCGCCCCGCCGGCACCGAGAACCCCAACCTGGCCTCGGGCGAGATCGAAATTCTCTGCCACGAGCTGGAAGTGCTTAACGCGGCCGTGACCCCCCCCTTCCAGCTCGATGAGGAAAACCTCTCGGAGAATGTGCGTCTGACCCATCGCGTCATCGATCTGCGCCGAAGGTCGCCATGGCCTTCCGCCGCTTCCTTGACGAAAAGGGCTTCATCGACATCGCAACGCCGATGTTGACCAAATCGACACCAGAAGGCGCGCGCGACTACCTGGTGCCTTCGCGCGTTCATCCGGGCCAGTTCTTCGCCCTGCCGCAGTCGCCGCAACTGTTCAAGCAGCTGCTGATGGTCGCCGGCTACGATCGCTACTACCAGATCACCAAGTGCTTCCGCGATGAAGACCTGCGCGCCGACCGCCAGCCGGAATTCACCCAGGTCGATATCGAAACCTCCTTCCTCGGTGAAGAACAGATCACCGCCCTGATGGAAGAAATGATCCGCAGCGTGTTCAAGACCGCGCTGGCCGTCGACCTGCCCAATCCCTTCCCCCGCATTACTCACGCCGAAGCCATGCGGCGCTATGGTTCCGACAAGCCGGATCTGCGCGTAACCCTCGAGCTCACCGAAGTCACCGATGCCGTGGCCGATGTCGCCTTCAAGGTCTTCAGCGGTCCGGCGACTTCGGGAGGTCGCGTCGCTGCGCTGCGAGTACCCGGTGGCGCCAGCCTCACCCGCGGCGAAATCGACGGCTACACCGAGTTCGTCAAGATCTACGGCGCCCGCGGACTGGCCTATATCAAGGTCAACGATGCGACGAAGCTGAACGAGGAAGGCCTGCAGTCGCCGATCGTCAAGAATCTTCACGAGGCTGCGCTTGACGAGGCGGTGGCCGGCATCCTTGAGCGCACCGGCGCTGCGTCCGGCGATCTGATCTTCTTTGGCGCTGACCGCGCCAAGGTGGTCAACGACAGCCTGGGCGCGCTGCGCCTGAAGATCGGCACGGACCTGAAGCTCGTTGCCGAGGGTTGGCGGCCGTTGTGGGTGGTCGATTTCCCGATGTTCGAATACGACGAGGACAACCAGCGCTGGTCGGCCTGCCATCACCCCTTCACCAGTCCGAAGGACGGTCACGAGGCATTGATGGAGACCGATCCGGGAGCTTGCCTCGCCAAGGCCTACGATCTGGCGCTGAACGGCTGGGAAATGGGCGGCGGCTCGGTGCGTATCCATCGTTCCGAGGTGCAGGAACGGGTGTTCCAGGCGCTCGGCATCGGCCCCGAGGAACAACAGGCCAAGTTCGGCTTCCTGCTCGACGCGCTGAAGTACGGCGCGCCGCCCCACGGCGGCCTGGCCTTCGGCCTCGACCGCATCGTCACCATGATGGCGGGCGCCGAGTCGATCCGCGACGTGATCGCCTTCCCCAAGACCCAGCGCGCCCAGTGCCTGCTGACCGACGCGCCATCCGACGTGGATGAAAAGCAGTTGCGTGAACTGCACATCCGGCTGCGTCAGAAGGTCGAGACTCAGGTCGAGGTCGGCAAGTCCTGAGCATGCGGCGTCTACTCTGCGCGCTGGTCGGTGTTGCGTTCTTAGGCACCGCGCTGGCGCGGAACGACTCAGCGGGCATCGTCCTCGCGGAGCAGCTTCCCGCCGAAGCACGCGAAACCCTCAGACTGATCGATACCGGCGGCCCTTTTCCCTACCGCCGCGACGGTATCGTCTTCCAGAATCGTGAGCGCCGGTTGCCCGAACAGCCCCGCGGCTACTACCGCGAATACACCGTGCCGACGCCGGGCAGCAGGGATCGGGGCGCACGGCGCATCATCGCCGGGGGCAAACCCGTGACCGTGTTCTACTACACTGGCGATCATTACAAGACCTTCCGCCGGATTCAGCGATGAGCACCACCCACTACGAAAGCCTGCTTGCGGATTCCTCCAGGGCCGGCGTGCATCACCTGCCCCACGGGCCCATCGACGACCTGCTCGCCGGCGCGGGCGCCGCGGGATGCCTGGTGCTGCGAGTCGATCTTGCTGCCGCGCGCAACAAGGACGAGATGCTGGCCGCGCTTGGGCGTGCCCTGCGCTTTCCCGAATGGTTCGGCCAGAACTGGGACGCGCTGACCGACTGCCTGCTCGACATGGGCTGGTTGCCGGCCACCGGCTATGTGATCATCCTCGATCATTGCGACGGCATCCATGGCCGCGCCGAGGCCGACTTCGTCACATTGATGCAGACCTTTCAGCAAGCCGCCGAAACATGGCGTGAGGACGATGTCCCCTTCTGGTGCCTGGTCGACATGCAGGCCGATGGCATCGCCTGGCTGCCGACGGTTCCGCAACCCGGTTGATGCGCTACAAAAAGCCCGTTTCGGTGCTGGTGGTGATCCACACCGCAGCGCTGGACGTGCTGCTGCTCGAGCGCGCCCGCCACCCCGGCTTCTGGCAGTCGGTCACCGGCAGCCAGGAAGACGACGAGCCGCTGCTGGAAACGGCGCGGCGCGAAGTGCTTGAAGAAACCGGCATCGCCGCGGCCGCGACCGAGTTCGTCGATTGGCAAATCACCAACCGCTACGAGATCTTTGCCGAGTGGCGCTACCGTTACGCACCTGGCATCACCCACAATATCGAGCACGTCTTCAGCCTCTGCGTGCCTGAATCAGGCCCGGTAAGCATCGCACCGGAAGAGCATCTCGCCTGGCGCTGGCTGCCTTGGCGGGACGCCGCCGAAGCCTGTTTTTCGTGGACCAATCGCGACGCCATCCTTGAATTGCCGCGGCGTGTGACTAGTAAGCCAGGCTGAATCCGACAAAGGCCGCCGCACGTTCGGGCAGCAGACGATAGGCCGAGTCAGCGGGGCCGCCGTAACGACGCAAACCGGCATCGATCCTGAGTTTCTCGCCTTGCCAGGCGAACGCAGCGGTCGCAGTCCAGCCGCCGTCTCCCAGCGACTTGAGCAGGTCGGCCGATGCCGATACGCGGCCACCCGGATCGCTCCACGCCAGACGCGCCAGCATGCCGCGCTGCGCGAGATTGCTCTGATCGAACATCCGCGTCGATGCTGCCGTTGCACCCGCCACGGCCGCGGCGGGAACGCCCGGCAGACCAAGCAGCGCGGCCCGTTGCGCGGCCTGCCGCCTGAGCCGCTGCCAGTCGGATGACGTCGGCGCCGTGCCGTCCCACCAGAATTCGCCCATCACCGAGAAGACGCCTTCAGTAGTCCATGTGCCGCCCAACAGAGCCTTGTGCGGTGAATCAATCGCCTCGGTGACGAGGGCGCTGTCTGCCGCCAGAAGGCTGGCCACCGACACGGTGTCCGCCAGCGGGACACGTCGCTCGCCGCGCTGCTGAACCAGCAGCGAAGCATGAATCTCCAGGGCGTCGCTGGGCACCAAGGATGCAGCGGCGCCCGCTGCCAGACCTCCTCGCGCGCCTCTCCACGCCGCTGATGACCTGGATTGGCGATCACCAGCGACCAGGCACCGTCAGTCGAAAAGTTGTCCCAACTCAGCATCGGGATGCCTTCGAGTTGTGGCGGCATAACCTGCATGCGGTTTTCACGCTGCAGCACATCGATCGGCCGGAAGGCGTAGCCGACATCGGCGGACAGCACTTTCTTGCCGACCGAAAACCGCTCCCCGCCGGCGCTGAAATCGGCATACGCTTCGTTGGCGACAAATCGTCCCGTCGGCTTGGCCCCTTCCTGCCCCGATTCGGTCGCGGTAAGCAGCAGCGACACCGGGCCGGCGCGCCCGCGCAATTCCTGCTCGATGCGGTAACGGTCGCGACCGAAGCTCGTCAGGTCCAGTCCTGCCGCGAACGGGCTGTCGCGCCGCAGTTCGCGGCCTTCGCCGACCAGGCGCGTGGTCCAGCCAAAATCAGACGGATCATCCGCGGCACTGACGGACACCGTTGTCACGACGGCAAGCGTTCCGATCAGCCCACGCAAGAGTCGGCGCTGACGGTACGGCGGCTTCATTGCGTCAAGTCCGCCCGCACCAAAAAGGCCGGGTTGAAGTAATCGTCGGACAACGTCTTGTCGGTGCGCGACAGGTAGTGCACCTCGGTCGAACGCTCCTTCTGCAAGTGGTCGATCAGGGTCATCACGGTCACCTGCCTGCGGCCGTCGACGTCGCCCAGTTTGAAGCGGGCCAGCTTGGCCAGCTTGTCCGAAGCCACATACAACTCCGCCTGCACCGGATGATGGCCCTTCTTCGCGAGGTAAAGCACGATGCGCGGATAGCTGACGCCCTTGCGCTGGCCGAGCAGATCGAGCTTGAGACAGGGCACGCCATCGATGGTCTCCTCGCCCACCTGCTGGCCGTCGTAATCCTCACCCCAGGTCATGGTCGCCACGTCACCGGTCGAGGCCTCGCCGAGCAGCTTCTGCATCGCAGTGATGCGCAGCGGCCGCTGGCTTGAGGGCATCATCAGCCAGTAGTCGTCACCCAGCATCAGCATCTTCTGGCCGCGCTCGCTCGCGGTGCGGAAAAGCACCAGCGAGCGATGACCGGGTTTGAGATACACGGCGTAGAGCCGCGTCTTGTCGAGCACGCCGGCCTTGAAGGAGCGCACCTCGGTTTCGACGCGCCCCGATTCCATGGCCAGACGATAGATATCGGCTTCCTTCAGCAAGGATTTCACTTTGCCGTCATCGGCCGCCATTGCCTGCCCGCAAAGCGGAATTCCAGGTACGCAAAGCGCGGCAAGACTGATTGACGCCATGACCAGTACTGCAATTCGCTTAAACATGAGCAAGAGCCTCCGTAACGGGTTTGTTGGCGGCACGGCGGCTGACCAGCCAGGCCGCAGCTCCGGCGAGGACAATCACCACCAGGGCGACGGTGCCATACAGCAGCGGCGAGAAACTCAGGAACAGCGGATAGCCGGCGGAACGCCCCGGCGGCGGCGGCATCTCGATCCCGGCGAAGAGCAGGAACACTGTCGCCATGCCGGCCAGCAGCATGCCGGCGGCAGCACCGGCGGCGCCGATGACCATGCCTTCGAAGACGAAGTTGCGCACGATCTCGGCGGGCAACGTGCCGATGGCGCGCAGCGTGCCGATCTCCCGCGTGCGTGCGACCACCGCCATGCCCAGCGTGTTGCTCATGGCGAACAGTACGATGCAGATCATGATCACTCCCAGAATGCCGAAGATGCGGTTGTAAAGCGCGCGCACGGCCTGATAGAACACCGCCAGGTCGCGCCAGGTTTTCACTGCCAGACCGGGCTGCATTTCCCTGACGCGAGCGGCGATGGCTTCGGTGTCGGCGGTCTCTTTCAGGTAGATGGACAAGGTTCCGACCTTGTCGCTCAGCAGAAGCTTTTGCACCGACGCCAGATCGGCCAGCACCAGGCGCTTGTCGATCTCCGGCACGCCGACGCTGGCGATGCCGCTGACGATGACATCCACCGCATTCAGATTACCTTCGGTGGTGGTGGCCAGCAGGGTCAGCGAACTGCCGACCCGGGCCTTCATCAGGCGCGCCAGTTCATCGCCGATGACCACTTCCGGCTGCGGCGCGTTGCTGACGGGCGGCTGTCCGGCGATGAAGTTCATCTGCGGACCGCGCAGGCGAAAATCGATCTCCGGCACCACGCCGCTGCCGACGAACACCGCCGACTTGTCGCCGTTGGAGATCAAGCCCGAAAACTGCGCGCGCGGCGCTACGGCGCGCACTTCGGGCAAGGCGGCGAACTTCGCTGCCAGCGTCGCCGAATCCGCAAGGCCGTGCTGCAGCGGCACGTCTTCATCGCCGTCGAAACCGCGGGCATGAGCGACCACCACATGCCCGGTGTCGCGCGCCGTCATTTCCTCGAGCGATTCGTAGGTGAATAGCGCGAAGCCGCCGCTGGCCAGCACCGCCGCCGTTCCCAGCGCCGTGATCAGCATCGCCGTCAGCGAACGCCGGCGGTTGCGCATGACGTTTTTCCAGGCAAACATCAGCCATTTCATTGCAGTTCTCCATCTATCAGGTGAAGTACGCGGTCGCAGTGCGAGCTCATGCGCTCGTCGTGGGTCGCCACCACCACCGAGGCATTGTGCTCGTGCGCCAGTTCATGCAGCAGATCGACGATCTGCCGCGCCGTGGTCGAATCGAGGTTGGCGGTCGGCTCATCGGCGATCACCAGCGCCGGCGACTTGACCAGGGCACGGGCGATCGCCACGCGCTGGCGCTGGCCGCCGGACAGCGCGTCGGGCAGGCGCAGGGAAAAAGCTTCGAGCCCCACCCGCTGCAGCGCCGTCATCGTCTTCTCCTTGCGCTCGCCGGCGGGCATGCCGAGCAGCATCAGCGGGTAC
>JAPLRA010000099.1 GCA_026399445.1 Sulfuritalea sp. | reverse complement strand
GGCCGCGGCGAGTGGTTCGGCGTCGGTCTCGGCGCCAGCGTCGAGAAGCTGTTCTACCTGCCTGAGGCGCATACCGACTTCCTGTTGGCGGTGATCGCCGAGGAACTCGGCTTTGTCGGCGTCTGCGTGGTGGTGGGGCTATTCGCCCTGCTGGTGCAGCGCGCGTTCGTCATCGGACGCCAGGCACTGGTGCTCGGCCGCGTGCACTCCGGCCTGGTCGCGCAAGGCATCGGCATCTGGCTCGGCGTGCAGGGCTTCATCAACATGGGCGTGAACATGGGCCTGCTGCCGACCAAGGGCCTGACCTTGCCGCTGATGAGCTTCGGCGGTTCGGGCATCGTGGCGAATTGCCTGGCGCTCGGCATATTGTTGAGAGTGGACTGGGAGAACAGGCAATTGATGCGGGGGCAGCAGGTATGAGCAAGACCCTCCTCATCATGGCCGGCGGCACGGGCGGGCACATCATGCCGGGCCTCGCCGTGGCCGAGCACATCAAGGCCCAGGGCTGGAAGATCGCCTGGATGGGCCATCCGGATGGCATGGAAGCCAAGCTGACCGCGGGGCGCGGCTACGAGATGGCCTGGGTGCATTTCTCCGCACTGCGCGGCAAGGGCCTGCTGCGGAAACTGATGCTGCCCTTCAATCTGCTGCGCGGTTTTGCCGGGGCATGGAAGCAGCTCAAGCGCATCAAGCCCGATGTGGTGCTGGGTATGGGCGGCTACATCAGCTTTCCGGGCGGAATGATGGCCTCGCTGCAGGGCATTCCGCTGGTGCTGCATGAACAGAATTCGGTGGCCGGCCTGGCCAACATGGTTCTGGCGAAGCTTGCCGACCGGATTCTCACGGGTTTCCCCGAGTCTTCGCTATGCGCAGCACAGCGGTCCCTTGCGCGTGCTGGTGGTCGGTGGCAGCCTCGGCGCGCAGGCCTTGAACTCGGCGATGCCCAAGGCGCTGGCGCTGATTCCGGAAGGCGAGCGGCCGGTGGTGGTGCACCAAGCCGGCGAGAAACATTTGCCGATGCTGAAAAGCTTCTACATTTCGGCCGGTGTCAATGCCGATTGCGTGGCCTTCATCAATGACATGGCCGGCGCCTACGACTGGGCTGATCTGGTGATCTGTCGCGCGGGCGCACTCACCGTGGCGGAACTCGCAGCCGCTGGTGTGGCCAGTTTGCTGGTGCCCTTCCCGCATGCGGTGGATGACCACCAGACGTCGAATGCACGTTTTCTCAGCAATGCCGGCGCGGCGATCCTGCTGCCGCAGGAGCAGTTGACGCCGGCCCGTCTGGCCGAAATCAGGAATCTCTCTCGCCAGCAACTCGCACAGATGGCCGAGAAGGCGCGCGCTCTGGCGCAGCCGGAGGCAACGGCGGCGGTGGCGAGAATTTGCCAGGAGGTGGCGAAATGAAACATAAAGTCAAGCGCATCCACTTCGTCGGAATTGGCGGCTCGGGCATGTCCGGCATCGCCGAGGTGCTGGCGAATCAGGGGTTTGAGGTCAGCGGCTCCGATCTGAGCGAAAGCGCGACGACGCGGCGACTGGCGGCGCAGGGCATACGCATTGCGATTGGACACAGCGCCGGCAACGCGGCGACCGCCGATGCGGTGGTGGTGTCGACCGCCGTGCGCGAAGACAATCCGGAAGTGGTCATGGCCCGCGAGCGCCAGGTGCCGGTGGTGCCGCGGGCGCAGATGCTGGCTGAACTGATGCGCATCAAGCAGGGCATCGCGATCGCCGGCACCCACGGCAAGACCACCACCACCAGCCTCGTCGCGAGTTGTCTGGCGGAGGGCGGACTCGATCCGACCTTCGTCATCGGCGGCCGGCTGAATTCCGCGGGGGCGAACGCGAAACTCGGCAGCGGCGAATTCCTGGTGGCCGAGGCCGACGAGTCGGATGCCTCCTTCCTGTTCCTTTCCCCGGTGGTTTCGGTGGTGACCAACATCGACGCCGATCACATGGAAACCTACGGCCACGATTTCGGGCGGCTGAAACAGGCCTTCGTCGATTTCCTCCACCGCCTGCCCTTCTATGGTGTCGCCGTGGTCTGCGGCGACGATGCCAACGTGCGCGAGATCATGCCCCGCGTGGCGAAGCAGATCGTCACCTATGGCATCGACAGCGAGGTGAATTTTCGCGCCGAAGACGTGGTGGCCGACGGCGGCACCATGCGCTTCAATTGCGTGCGCACCAACGGCAATGTCAGTCGTTTGCCGATCGTGCTCAATCTGCCGGGGCGCCACAACGTGCTGAATGCGCTGGCCGCGATTGCGGTGGCAACAGAAGTCGGCGTTGGCGATACGGCGATCATCAAGGCGCTGGCCGATTTCAAGGGTGTCGGGCGGCGCTTCCAGCGCTATGGTGAGATCGCCTGTCCGGCGGGCGGCACATTTACCCTGGTCGACGACTACGGCCATCATCCCGCAGAAATGGCAGCCACGATCGCCGCCGCCCGCGGCGCCTTTCCCGGCCGTCGCCTGGTGCTGGCCTTCCAGCCGCATCGCTACACGAGGACGCGGGACTGCTTCGAGGATTTCGTCAAGGTGCTGGGCGGCGTAGATGTGCTGCTGCTGGGCGAGGTGTATGCCGCCGGCGAAGCGCCGATCGTTGCCGCCGACAGCCGCACTATGGTGCGTGCCCTTAGGGTCGCCGGCAAGATCGAGCCGGTGTTTGTCGAAGACATCGCCACCATGCCGGCGGCGATTCTCGCCGCCGTTCGTGACGGCGACGTGGTGATCACCATGGGTGCCGGTTCGATCGGCGGTGTGTCGGGGAAGCTGGTCGATGGCTGAAACCCTGCGTGGCCGGTTGAGTCGCAACGAACCCATGGCGGGCCACGTTTCATGGCGCGCCGGCGGGGCCGCGGCACGCGCCTTCTTTCCGGCAGACCTTGCGGATCTTGCCGCCTTCCTGCATCGACTGCGTCACGACGAACCCTTGCTGATGGTCGGCCTGGGCAGCAACTTGCTCATACGCGATGGCGGCTTCGACGGTACCGCCATCTTCACCCATGGCGTTCTGGATACCCTGCGCCGCGAAGCGGACGGCAGCTTCTACGCCGAGGCCGGCGTGGCATCGCCCAAGCTGGCGCGTTTTGTCGGCAATCAGGCATGCGCCGAGGCGGAGTTTCTGGCCGGCATTCCCGGCACCGTGGGCGGTGCGCTGGCGATGAATGCAGGCTGCCATGGCGGCGAGACCTGGCGCTATGTGGAGCGGGTGCTGATGCTCAATCGCGACGGTGAGCAGATCATTCGCAGTCCGGATGATTTCGCCGTCGGCTACCGTCACGTCGGGCTCAAGACGACCAGTGACGAAGTCTTTGCCGGGGCCTGGTTCCGCTTCCCTGCGGGGGATGCGACAGTGGCCCGTGCGCGTCTGCGCGAACTGCTGGAGCGACGCATTGCCACCCAGCCGCTGCAATTGCCCAACGCCGGATCGGTGTTCAGGAACCCGTCCGGCGACCATGCCGCGCGCCTGATCGAAGCGGCCGGGCTCAAGGGCACACAGATCGACGGCGCGCAGGTTTCCGAAAAGCATGCGAATTTCATCGTTAATCCCAAGGGTGCGGCTACCGCGAGTGCGATAGAAATGCTAATCGGCCAAGTTCAGGCAGTGGTCGAGGAAAAGTTTGGCGTTTCGCTGGTGCGCGAGGTGCGCATTCTGGGCGAGGCGGGCAGTCAGTCCGGGCAGGACGGAGAAGGAGTTTGATGGATTTTGGCAAGGTGGCGGTGATGATGGGTGGCAAGTCTGCCGAGCGCGAGGTCTCGCTGAAAAGCGGGGCCGCGGTGCTGGCCGCGTTGCGCTCGTCCGGCGTCGATGCCCACCCCTTCGATCCGCAGGACAAGGCGCTCGAGGCGTTGCATGCCGAGGGGTTCAAGCGCATCTTCATCGCCCTGCATGGCCGCGGCGGCGAGGACGGTACGCTGCAGGGCGCACTCGACCTGCTGGCCATTCCCTATACCGGCAGCGGTGTGCTGGCCTCCGCGCTGGCCATGGACAAGTGGCGCTCCAAGCTGGTTTGGCAGGCGACGGGCCTGCCCGTGCCGGATTTTGTCGTGCTCGATGCCGCCAGCGACTTTGCCGCCGCCGAGGCGCGCCTTGGCTTGCCATTGTTCGTCAAGCCGGCCAATGAAGGCTCCAGCATCGGTATCAGCAAGGTAAAGCAGGCGGGCGAGCTGCGTGCCGCTTACGAACTCGCAGCGCGCTATGACTCATGCGTGATCGCCGAGAAGTATCTGGCGGGCGGCGAGTTCACCGTCGGCATCCTCGCCGGCCAGGCCTTGCCGGTGATCCGAATCGTGCCGGCGACCGAGTTCTACGACTACGACGCCAAGTATCTGCGCGACGACACCGAGTACCGCATACCGAGCGGTCTCGGCGAGAAGAGCGAAGCCGAAATGCGCGATCTGGCGATGCGTGCCTTTTCCGTACTCGGCGGGCGCGGCTGGGGTCGCATGGATCTGATGCTCGATGCGGCAGGCCGCATCTACTGCCTGGAGGCGAATACCTCGCCCGGCATGACCGATCACTCGCTGGTACCGATGGCGGCCAAGGCGGCGGGCGTTCAATTTCCGCAACTGGTGCTCAAGTTGCTCGAAGAGGCCCGTTATGGCTAAGGCGCGGGGCAACTCCCGGGTCGAGCCGGGCAGCAACGATGGCTTCTGGGATCGGCCGATGTTGATCAATCTGCTGGCCGACCTGCTGCTGCTGGCCGGCGGCGCGCTGCTGGCATGGGCGGGCGCCATGGCCCTGCAGCGCCTGCCGGTGTTTCCGCTCAAGCAGCTGGTGGTGTCGACGTCGCTGGATCAGGTCTCCAGAGCGCAGATCGAACACACCGCGCGCACTGCCTTGACGGGCAATTTCTTCACCGTGAACCTGGAAACCGCGCAGGCGGCCTTCGAGCGCATGCCCTGGGTACGGGTAGCTTCTCTGCGCCGGCTCTGGCCGGACGGCATCGAACTCGAACTGGAAGAACATCGCGCGGCCGCCCGCTGGACCGCGCAGGACGGCGAGGCGAGACTGGTCAATACTCGCGGGGAGGTGTTCGTGGCCTCGACGCGCGAGTCGCTGCCCGCCTTTGCCGGACCGGAGGGCTCGTCGCCGCGCGTCCTGGCCCGCTATCAGGATTTTCGCGAGAGCCTTACTGCGATCGGGCGTACGCCGGTGGCGATTCATCTTTCGGCACGCGAGGCCTGGCAGCTCAAGCTGGACGATGGCGTGCTGCTGGAACTCGGTCGCGACCAGCCCAAGCATCCGCTGGCCGAGCGGCTGAACCGATTCACGACCCACTACGCAGCAGTCAGCAGTTCGGCGAAGAACCGCCTGCAGACCATTGGCGTGGTGGATATGCGTTACCCCAATGGATTCGCCCTCAGGGCGAGCAAGAGCTGATGGCCAAAGAAGCGAAACGTGACCTGATCGTCGGCCTCGACATCGGCACCTCAAAGATCGTCGCGATTGTCGGCGAGCTCGATGCCGAGGGCCGGCTGGGCATACTCGGGCTGGGCACGCAGGAATCCAGTGGATTGAAGCGCGGCATGGTGATCAATATCGAGGCCACGGTGAATTCGATCTCGAAGGCGATCGCCGAAGTCGAAATGATGGCCGGCTGCAAGGTGCGCGAGGTATATACGGGCATCGCCGGCAGCCACATCAAGAGCAAGGACTCCTCGGGCATGGCCGTAGTGCGCGAGAAGGAAGTCACCCAGTTCGACGTCGAGCGTGCCATCGAGGCGGCCAATGCCACGTCGATTTCGGCCGACGACCAGATCCTGCATACGCTGGTGCAGGAGTTCATCGTCGATGGCCAGGATGGTGTCAAGGAACCGATCGGCATGGATGCCAAGCGGCTCGACGTCAAGGTGCATCTGGTCACCGGGGCGGTGACGGCCGTGCAGAACATCGTCAAGTGCGTGCATCGCTGCGGCCTGGAAGTGGTCGACCTGGTGCTGCAGCCTCTGGCTTCAGGCTACGCGGTACTGACCGAGGACGAAAAGGATGTCGGCGTCTGCCTGGTGGACATCGGCGGCGGCACCACCGACGTCGCCGTCTTTGTGCACGGGGCGATTCGCCACACCGCGGTGATCCCGATCGCCGGCGACCAGCTGACCAACGACATCGCGATCGCCCTGCGTACCTCGACCCAGGATGCCGAGGACATCAAGATGCGCTATGGCGTCGCCCTTCAGCAACTGGCCAATCCCGAAGACATGATCGAAGTGCCCGGCGTCGGCGATCGTCCGGCGACGCAGCTGTCGCGCCAGACCCTGGCCGGCTTCATTCAGCCGCGGGTCGAGGAAATCTTTCAGAAAGTGCAGGAGGAACTGCACCGCAGCGGCAAGGAGCGCCTGCTGCGGGCAGGCATTGTTCTAACCGGGGGCGCGGCGCAGATGCCGGGCATGGCCGATCTGGGCGAAGAAGTTTTTCACAATACCGTGAAGCTGGCGATGCCGCATTACGACGGCAATTTGCGCGACTACGTGCGCAATCCGCGCTACTCCACGGCCATGGGTTTGTTGCTGGAAGGGGTGGCGCAGCGTCAACGCGGCATGAAAGCGCAGAGCCCCCGGAGTTTTGGGCAGGTCCTGTCGCGGATGCGGGCGTGGTTCACCAGGAATTTTTGATTCAGTAGGTCTTTTCAGGAGGCGAGAATGTTTGAACTTGAGGAAGTAGTGACACCGGAACCGGAAATGGGTTCGACCGTTATCAAGGTGGTCGGCGTTGGCGGCGCGGGCGGCAATGCGGTCGAGCACATGATCCGCGAGGGCGTCGGCGGCGTCGAATTTATCTGTTGCAACACCGATGCGCAGGCGCTGAAGAAGAGCACTGCCCACATCAAGCTGCAACTCGGCCCAGGGCTGGGCGCCGGCGGCAAGCCGGAAAAGGCCAGGGAACTTGCCATACTCGATCGAGTCCGCATTGCCGAGGCCCTGACCGGGGCGCACATGGTGTTCATCACCGCCGGGATGGGCGGCGGCACCGGCACCGGCGCCGGTCCGGTCGTCGCCGAGGTGGCCCGCGAGCTGGGCATCCTGACCGTGGCAGTGGTAACCAAACCCTTTGAATACGAAGGCAAGCGCAAGCGCCTGGCCGAAGAGGGGGTGGCGGAACTCGCCCGTCACGTCGATTCCCTGATCATCATCCTCAACGAGAAACTCGAAGAGGTTCTCGGCGATGACGTCACCATGCTCGAAGCCTTCCAGGCGGCCGACAACGTACTGCGCAATGCAGTGGGCGGCATCGCCGAAATCATCAACGTGCCTGGTCTGGTGAACGTCGACTTCGAAGACGTGCGCACCGTGATGGGCGAGATGGGCAAGGCGATGATGGGCTCTGCCGTCGCTGCCGGCGTCGATCGCGCCCGCGTTGCGGCCGAAGAAGCCGTTGCCAGCCCGCTGCTCGAAGGCATCGAGTTATCAGGCGCCCGCGGCGTGCTGGTCAACATTACCGCCAGCACCACGCTCGGCCTCAAGGAGTACAAGGAGGTGATGAACACCATCCGTCAGTACACCGCACCCGAGGCGACCGTAATCTGCGGCGCGGTGTTCGACGAAACCATGGAAGACCAGTTACGGGTTACCGTGGTTGCCACCGGACTCGGTGGCGTGGTGGTCCGTGAGGCGGTCAAGCCGAGGATGACCGTGGTTGAGACCATCGGCCTGCGCACCGGCACTGACAACCTGCCTGTTTACGATAGCGGGATCGGCCAGGTGCAGATCGATCTTTCCAGTGTCACCAGCAGCGCGCGCGGCAGCACGCCGCGCAACGCGCAGGCGGATGCCATGGCGGCTTCCGGCGTGGATAAGTACGATATCCCCGCCTTCCTGCGTCGCCAGTCCGACTGATTAGTCGGAGCGCAACCGGTCCGGCGGGCGCCTCCTCCCGCCGGACCGGGCT
>JAPLRA010000465.1 GCA_026399445.1 Sulfuritalea sp. | reverse complement strand
GCCGCCCGCTTTTCCTTCTCTTCGTTCTGAAAGACAAGTTCCTTGTTGGCTACGACCAGTTCAGCCGCCCGCTTTTCCTTCTCTTCGTTCTGAAAGGCAAGTTCCTTGTTGGCTACGACCAGTTCAGCCGCTCGCTTTTCCTTTTCTTCGTTCTGGAAGGCAAGTTCCCTGTTGGCTACGACTAGTTCAGCCTGCGCCTGATTGCTCGCGGTGATATCGATTACCCGAATTTCATCAAGAAGTTCATTGTCGGAACGAGCGGAAACTTCACTCGCAGGCAAGCTCAAAGTAGATTCTCCGCAGCGGCCCTTAGTTGCGGGGAGGGGGGGCATTTCATGCTCATAGACGGAATCCCTAATCCATTGACGCGACCAAGGAAAGGCGCATACCTGCTGGACTTTGTGCAACTTCACGGTGCGCGTTTGGGGCTTAGAAGTCAATTCGAGCGAAAGTACTAGACTTGCTCATACCAGTTTTGAGCGTCAGTTCCAACCATGTCTTGCCAATAAAGGATTCTGGTTCCGCTGCCCTGTCGCTCCGCTGGCGCCGAGGAGGGCCGCGATTCGCACGTCAGGCGATCCGTGCAGCGAGGTGCCCCAGGCGCAGGCGCGGCAGGGCAGCGTGGAGGCGCTCGGGATATGCCGAGGCGTGCAGGTGCAGCGTACCGGCACCGTGGGCCAGCGGTCCGGCCAGACGTTGGGTCTGGCGGGCCACGGCATCGGCGACGTCGACCAGTTGCGCGCTGCTGCCGACAACCTCCTGCAGCAGCGGCGCGAGAAAGCTGTAATGGGTGCAGCCCAGCACGATGCGGTCGACGCCCTTGTCCAGCAGCGGCTCGATCCGGGCGCGCACGTCGGCGGCGAGCGCCGGATCGTCCAGTTGCAGCATTTCGACGTGGGTGGCCCAGCCGGGGCAGGGCTCGACGAAGACTTCGACGCGGCCCGCGTGGTCGCGGATCAGGTGCTTCAGGCGCTGGCTGTTGGCGGTGGCTTCGGTCACCAGTACGGCGATGCGGCCGCTCTGCGTTTCCTGCGCCGCCGGCTTGATGCCGGGCTCGACGCCCACCACCGGAACACCGGGATGCGCGGCCCGCAGGGCCTGCACCGCCGCGGCGGTGGCGGTATTGCAGGCCACCACCAACAGTTCGCAATCGTGGTTGGCCAGGTGTTCGCCGATGGCCAGCACGCGGCCCTGAATCAGTTCTTCGCTCTTGTTGCCATAGGGCACGTGGGCCGTGTCGGCGTAGTAGCTGAAGTCGGCACGCGGCAGCGCATCGACCAGCGCCGCCAGTACCGAGAGGCCGCCCAGGCCGGAATCAAAGACGCCGATCATGACGTGCGAGTCGGCGCTGATGAAGCCCCTGCGCTACAGGACGGTTGAGCAAAAGACGCTCTCCTCGCCGTAGCGGATGGGGGTACAGCGATTTGTGCCGTTGGGTGGGTCGATCCTGGATTGAATGGGGCATTCATGGCCGGCAGTTTAGCGTGTGGCGGGGGAGCGATGCCGCGGAAGCCTTCCAGCGAACCATACATACAGGGGGCTTACTGTGGCGGCGGAGCTGCTCGCAGGCCAGCAGTTGAACGGGATTCGCGAGCAGCGCTAATCGTTAGACGAACCCCCGCCCGGAGGATTGACCATGCCACGACAAGGGTGAGCCAGGGGCTCCCGGCTCAAAGACCCGATTGTCGGCCGGCACGGCTGATTCAACAGCGTTTCCTGAACCGAGGGCAGATCGAGGTTTTTCGTTCAGCGAAAATAAAATGCGGAAATATGATGGAAAGTGCGAAATAGTAGTATATTGATGCCATAGATTTGTGCGTTCCTTCACGTATCGATCCCCCGCAAGACACCTTGGTCATGGCTCATCACAAACAGGTTCCGAAGACGTTTTGTACCACTCGTGAGGCGGCAGCGCTTCTGGGTGTGTCCCTGAGCACAGCGCAACTCTGGGCGGAAAGCGGCTTGCTCGAAGCCTGGAAAACCGGTGGCGGCCACAGGCGCATCAGCCGCCAGTCGATCGAGCGTCTGCTCGCCAATCCGGCGACTCGCCACGTTCCGGTAGAAGCCGCTCGGAAACGACGTGTCACTGATGTGGCCCAACTCAACGCTGCGCCCCTCACACCCATCAACATCCTGGTGGTCGAAGACGACCCCACGTTGCGCCGGTTGTACGAGATCAAGCTCCGTAGCTGGCCGATGAAGCCAATTATCACTACAGCCGGTGACGGCTATGAGGCACTGATCCGCATGGGTGACTCAAAGCCCGACTTGCTGATTGCCGACTTGCAGATGCCTGGCATGGATGGTTTCCGCATGTTGCACGCGGTCAGCACTGCGCCCGAACTGGCGGGGTTGGCCATTGTCGTGGTGAGCGGTCTCGACGCGGAGGAAATCACCCTGCGCGGAGGGATCCCCGATGGCATACCCGTGCTGCCCAAGCCAGTTCCTTTCGAGAAGTTGCGCGCCATCGCCGAAATGGTGGCCGGCGGCGTCACTGACAACAGTTCCACCAAGGAGAGACAACCATGACCACGATCCTGCTCGTCGATGACCATTCCGACATCCGCCGCCTGATCCGAATCACGCTGGGAAAGGCCTTCGAGGTGCTCGAGGCGGAAGACGGCAAGACCGGCCTCGAGATCGCCCGCCGGCAAAAACCCGACCTGGTCGTGCTCGACGTGATGATGTCGGGCGAACTCGATGGACTGCAAGTGCTCGACGCCATCAAGAGCGACCCGCAGCTCACGCACACGCGCGTCATCATGGTCACGGCCCGCGGTCAGGCGCGCGACTATGAAGACGGGGTGCAGCGCGGTGCCGATGCCTACTTCATCAAGCCGTTCAGTCCGCTGCAACTCGTTGCCGCCATCAAGGAAACTCTCGCCACGTGAGGTCGCCATGAACCGCAAATCCGATGCTCTTGATACATCCCGACCGGCTGGTGGTCAGACCGTGCGCTTGTCTGGCGCGGCGCGCTCCGTTGCTCTGCACGACCAGCTTTATCGCTACGCCGAAGACCTGCAGCAGATGGTCGAACGCAATGGCGAACTCGAAGCCCATTATGAAACGCTGCGCGAATCGTCAGAGCGACTGATCGAAAGCCGCGAAGAGCTGGATGAACTGGTGCGCAGTTCGCGCGACATCCACATTGTCACCGGCGCAGACGGGACGATTCTGCAGAGCAATCCGGCGGGCGTGGCGCTGGCCCCTCTACCCCGGTTGACGGGTCGCAAACTAAATGACTGGGTGCTGCCATCGCACCGTGAGGCCTTTCTCTCGCTGCAATCGGACGTAATCGAAGGAGTCGAATCCCCCAAGTCGGGACATGAAATGCACCTGCGCCGCGAAGGCGGCGACGACTCGCCGCTGATCGTTTCGGCCCAGGCACTGGCCGTGCGCAAGGACGGAGAGGTCCGCTACCTGCACTGGATCCTGCGCGACATGACCCATCAGCGCGAAGCCGAATTCGAAACCCAGATCTCGACGATGGTCTTCAAACATGCCGATGAGGGCGTGATGATCACCGACATCGAAGGGACCATCCTTGTCGTCAACCCCGCCTTCTGCCGGATCACCGGCTACAGCGCAGAAGAGGTGCTCGGTCAGAGTCCCCGTATCCTCAGTTCCGGCAAGCAGGATGCCGCCTTCTACGCTGCCTTCTGGCAGGAGCTCCGCGAGAACGGCAGTTGGCAGGGAGAGGTATACAACCGGAGGAAGAACGGCGACCTCTATCCCGAGTGGTTGACGGTGAGCGCCGCCCGCGTTGTCGCGGCTGCTGCGGGCAGAAAAGCGCCTGTCCTATCTCGCGCACCACGACTCCCTGACCGGCCTGCCCAATCGCCTGCTGTTTCAGGATCGCCTGGCGCAGACGCTGGCGCAGGCAAAGCGCTCCGGCGTTCAGTTCACCCTGATCTTCATCGACCTCGACAACTTCAAGCCGATCAACGACACGCTCGGCCATGCCATCGGCGATCGTGTGCTGCAGGAAGCCGCCAATCGCCTGTCCGGCTCCGTGCGGGAGTGCGACACCGTAGCAAGGCTGGGCGGTGACGAATTCGTCATTCTCGCGCCGGGGCTGGTCGGGGATACGGACATTGGCGGCTTGTGCAACAAGATGATCGATGCGTTGCGTCAGCCGATCCAGGCCCAGGGAAATGAACTTTTCATTGGTGGCAGCTTCGGCTGCGCCGAGTACCCGAACCATGGCGACGATGAAGTGGTACTTCTCAAGTGTGCCGACATTGCGATGTACAAGGCCAAAGCAGCGGGTGGCAACTGCTACGCAATTTACGAGGGAGGTGCCTTGCCGGTTCCCGCTCCGGAAGGGACCCCATGAAACCGGTATTGAAGCATCTTGCGAGCCGGCTTCTGCTCGGCTTCCTGTTGGGCGGGCTGTGCGCCGCCTTCCCCGCTCTTGCACAGCAAGGGGCGCAAAAGCCTCTTGAATTCGGCATCGTGCCGCAACAGTCGGCGACCCGGTTGGCGGAAGAGTGGGGGCCCTTGTTGGCCGAAGTCAGCAAGCGCTCCGGTGTTGCGCTGGTGTTTCGTACCGCTCCCAACATTCCCGGATTTGAAGAGCGCCTGAGCAAGGGTGGTTACGACCTGGCCTACATGAATCCCTATCACTACGTGGTGTTTCACACCGCATCCGGCTACCGGGCCTTTGCCAGGGAGCAGGATCGGAAGATCAAGGGCATTCTCGTGGTGAAAAAAAACAGCCCCTACCGGAAGCCGGCGGATCTGGCCGGCAAGACGGTGGTGTTCCCGGCCCCGGCGGCCTTTGCCGCCAGCATCCTGCCGCAGGCCGAGTTCGGCCGATTGAAGATCGCCATCGAAGCCAAGTTCGTCGCTTCCCACGATTCCGTCTATCGCGCGGTTGCTTCCGGTCTGCAGGAAGCCGGCGGCGGTATTCAGCGCACCTTCGAGGCGACCGCGCCGGAGGTTCGCGACGCCCTGCGTGTGCTATCCGAAACACCGGCCTATACGCCGCATGCCTTTGCCGCGCATTCCCGAGTGCCGCCGGAAATACTCGCCAAGGTGCTTGCCGGAATGACGTCCCTGTCCACCGACGAGGCCGGGCAACGCCTGCTGGCGCCGCTCGCATTCAAGGGCATCGCTGCCGCTCAGGACAAGGAATGGAACGACATCCGGGCGCTCGACATCAAGCTTCTCGAGCGCTACGGCCGGCAATGAACACGGTCGCGGCGGCAAAGACGCCATAGATCATGCGTTTTCGTACCAAAACCATCCTTGGCGTGGCTATCATCGAACTGGTGCTGCTGGCCGTTCTGGTCGGCAGCGCGCTGTCGATCCTGCGTGAGTCCAACGAAACCGAGCTGACGCAACGGGTGCAACTGGGAGGCAAGCTGCTGGCCGTTGCGGCCAAGGACGCTGTCATCTCGCAGGATCTGGCGACACTGGACAGCCTGGTCACTGAAGCGATGGCATCCGGCCAGATCAGCTATGTGCGGATCACCGATGCCGGCGGCGCAGTGTTGTCGCAGGGCGGAGATGAGAAGCTCCTGTCGCGCCACTTCAAACCCGACATCCGTATCCATCAGGTGACCGATGGCGTCTTTGACTGGTCGACTCCGGTGCACGCCGGCGGCATCCTGCATGGCGAAGTGCGGCTCGGGATATCCACGGACCCGATGACCGCGCTGCTAGCCACCGCCCGGCGTTGGGCGGCCGGGATTGCCGGGCTGGAGATGCTGCTCGTTGCGCTGTTCTCGTGGTTGCTCGGGACCTTCCTCGCGCGCCAGTTGGTGGCCCTGCGCAAAGCCAGCGAACGCTTCATCGCCGGCGATTTCGGGCATCGGGTGCCGGTGCGCGGGAACGATGAACTGGCGGACACGGCGCGGGCTTTCAATCGCCTGGCACAGCAGCTGTCGGAAAGCAATGAACTCGTCCGCGCAGAAAACTTCAAGCGCCTCGAGGCGCAACAGGAAGCCGAGAAATCCGCCAACCTGTTGCGCGAGTCAGTCAGCAGCATCGCGCAGGGCTTCACCATCTTTGACGAGCAGGATCGTCTGGTGCATTGCAACGAGGCCTACCTGAGCTTTTACGAAGCCAGCCGCGACCTCATCGTGACGGGCAACACCTTCGAAGAAATCGCTCGCAGGGGTGCCGAGCGCGGCCAATACGCCGATGCCACCGGCAATGTCGACGCCTGGGTCAGACAGCGTGTGGCGCAGCACCAGAATGCCAACGGCGAGGTCATCGAGCAACGGCTTGCCGATGGACGCTGGCTGCTGATCGTCGAGTACCGCACACCCAGTGGTTACATTGTCGGCAATCGCATCGACATCACCGAACTGAAGACCGCAACTGAAGCACTGGCGGCCAGCGACCAGCGCTGGCACCTGGCGGTCAGCGGCGCCAACGACGGCATCTGGGACTGGGAGCCGGACAGCGGCAAGGTGTATTTTTCAGAGCGCTGGAAGACCATGCTCGGCTACAGCGGGGATGAAATCGGTGAAGCGGTTGAGGAGTGGATCTCGCGCATTCACCCGGACGACCTTGAGCGGACCATGGCCGAGATACAAAGGCATTTGCGCGGCGAGACCGCTTTCTATGAATGCGAACACCGCATGCGCTGCAAGAATGGCGATTACAAGTGGATTCTCGATCGCGGCCGGGCACAGTTCGACACTGATGGCCAGCCGCTGCGCATGGCCGGCTCGCACACCGACATTAGCGAGCGGCGCGCTGCCGAGGCCCTGATCCGCGATCGCACCGAGCAACTCAATGCCATCTTCGAGTTGAGCCCGGACGGCTTCCTCTCTTTCGATGCTGCTCGCCGCATCAAATATATCAGCCCCGCGTTCACCCGGTTGACCGGGTTACTTGAATGCGACGTCCTCGGCATCGATGAGAACGACTTTTCAGAGCGTTTGTCCAACGCCTGCCTGCCTGCAGCACGTTTTTCCGGCATTGCCGCGCTGCGCACGCCGAGCAAAGTCGGCGCTGACAGGACGGTGCACGAGCGCCGTCAGACAATTGAACTGGCGGGCGCTGACAAACGGGTGCTGCAAGTCGGTCTGCGTTCAGCAAACGCCGAAACCGTATCGCAGATCCTCTACCTCCGCGACATCACCCATGAGACCGAAGTCGACCGCATGAAGAGCGAGTTCCTCTCCCATGCCGCGCACGAACTGCGCACGCCGATGGCCAGCATCTACGGTTTCACGGAACTGCTGATGACACAGGACTTCGACGAAGCCGAGCGGCGCGATTTCCTCGACACGATATACCGGCAATCCGAACTGATGATATCCATCATCAACGAACTGCTCGACCTCGCCCGCATCGAAGCACGACGCGGCAAGGATTTCACCATCGCCGCCATCGACGTCAGAGAATTGCTACGCGACGTGGTTGGCGGTTTCAAGACGCCGGGTGGCCGCCC
>JAPLRA010000034.1 GCA_026399445.1 Sulfuritalea sp. | reverse complement strand
ATCCGCTGGCGCTGTTGCGCACGCGGCTTGCGGCGAAGCGCTACCTGTCGGCCATGGAATTGCGCGAGAGCGGCAACAACGCCCTGGTGCGTTGCGCCGGCCTCGTCACCTGCCGCCAGCGGCCGGGCACCGCCAGCGGCGTCATCTTCGTCACGCTGGAAGACGAAACCGGCTGCGCCAACGTGGTGGTGTTCAGGGATGTGGCGTCCCGCCAGCGCCGACTTTTGCTCGGCAGTCGGCTACTTGGTGTGGCCGGCCAGTTGCAGCGCCAAGGCGAGGGCGAACATGCCGTGGTGCACCTGATCGCCAAGCGCCTGTTCGACCACAGCGAGTTGCTCGGCAGCCTGGCGACAGCGAGCCGGAATTTTCACTGAACGTCTGTTTGACTTTTTGCGCTTCTCCGACCAGGTTCGGCCGCAGCGACTGCAAGCATAATTGCAAATTTTCGCCATCAAGGCGGACTTTCATTGAAAATAAGTCCGTGACCACCTGCCTATCGGGATGAACCGAAATGAAGATCGTTATCGTTGATGACAATGAGTCGATGCGCAAGGTATTGCGCGCGCTCTGCGAAGGCGAAGGGCATGAAGTCATCGCCGAGTTCGGCGACGGAGTGGGTTTGCTGAACTACGTAGCGGAACAGCGTCCTGACGTCGTCTGCCTGGACTTTGAATTGCCTGGGCTGAACGGCCTTGAACTGCTCGTGCAAATGGATGTCGCCGTAAATCAGGTGGACGTGGTCATGATCACCGCCTCCGATGACCCGGAGTTGAAGGGGCATGCCGCCGATCTGGGCGCCAAGGGGTTCATTCACAAGCCGTTTGAACAGGCGCAGGTCATCGACGAACTCAAGGAAATCGCGCAGACGAGAGCCATCGCCGCCCGGGCGGAGGCAACGCCGGAAGCCGTCGAGCCGACGCCACCGCCACCCGCGGAGTCCATGCTCCAAGTGGTGACCGTTGTGGTACCGCGCTCCGCCGTTATTGTCGATGACAGCGGATCGATCCGGCTGCTGTTGAAGGGCATCCTCAGTGAGCTCGGTATCAAGGTTCTCGGGGTCGCCTCCAATGGACGCGACGGCATCGAGATGGTGAAGAAGACTCGCCCGGCTCTGGTCTGTCTCGACATCGACATGCCGGGCATGACGGGTCTGGAGGCGCTACCGGAGATCCGTGCCGCCAGTCCGCAAACGAAGGTTGTCATGATCACAGGCAATGCCGGCCGCTCGATTGTGGAAGCGTCGGTGGCTGGAGGTGCCAAAGGATATTTTCTGAAACCGATCCGTCCGGGCAAGGTCGAGGAGTTCATGAGGAAACTGTTTCAGATGTAGCACGAAGAGACTTCGCGTGTGAAAACTCACTGCGTCCGTGCTTTGTCGCCCGGACTACCTGGCGAACACTTCATCCGGCCGCACGAAGGCCTTGAACTCGAGCGCATTGCCGTCGGGGTCGAGGAAAAACATCGTGGCCTGTTCGCCCGGCTTGCCGACGAAGCGCAGCGCGGGCTCCATGACGAAGCTGATGCCGGCGGTCCGCAGGCTTTCGGCAAACTTCCAGAATTGGTCGAGGGCCAGGATCGCGCCGAAGTGTGGAATCGGGACTGCATGCCCGTCGACGAGTCCTTCGCAGGCGGCGCCGGCAGGCTTGCCCAGATGCGCGGAGAGCTGGTGGCCGAAGAGTGCGAAATCGATCCAGTGGTCGGTGCTGCGTCCTTCGCGGCAGCCCAGCCGCCCGACATAGAAGTCGCGGGCGCGACCGATGTCGGATATCGCAAAGGCGTAGTGGAACAGCGGTGTGGCCTCGTTCATCCGCGAATCCTCAGGGCCCGGTACCGCCGCGGCTTCTGTCCTTGAAGGAGCAGTCGGCGGCGTGAATGTGTCCCGGATAGTGCTGCTCGAAGCTGCGGCAGATGTCCGGCTTGAACAGCCACTCCTGATCCGGCGTGGTGAACAACCGCGCATCGATGGGCGATGCCTCGTCCTCGAACACCTCGAATATCTCCACGCCGGGCGGTGCGATCCGGTGCCTTTCCAGATGCTCGATCAGGCCGCAAATCGTGTCGGAGAAGTAGGACTTGTACTCGTCACCTTCTTCGAACATGCGTATCCGGGCCTCGTAGGTGTAGGGCAGGCTCTTGTCGTACTTCGATTTCGGACCGAGAACTTTTTCAAGCAGGCTCATGGTTGAATTCCTCGAGGGACGGCACAGGAAACAATGCTACTCCGATCGTCCCGGTCGCGCTTTCAGGTTCGCAGCGGAGGCAAGGCTTCGGCTTTCGCAATAAAGCGCAGCGCGACGCCGTTGTTGCAGTAGCGCTTTCCCGTCGGGCGCGGGCCGTCGTTGAAAACGTGGCCGTGATGCCCGCCGCAGCGCGAACAGTGGTATTCGGTGCGCGGCAGGACGAGCTTGAAGTCGGTCGAAGTGTCGACCGCCCCGGGCAGCGGCTGCCAGAAACTGGGCCAGCCGGTGCCGCTTTCATACTTGTGGACGCTGTCGAACAGCGGCTGGTTGCAGGCGGTGCAAATGAAGGTGCCGACACGTTTCTCGGCGTTGAACGGGCTGCTGCCGGGAGGTTCCGTGCCTTCTTCAAAGAGCACGTGGTACGCGTCGGCCGGCAGCAGTTTTTTCCATTCCTGTTTGCTTTTGGCGAGGGGAAAGGCACTGGCGGCGCCGGCTGAGCCGATGGGCACCGAGGATACGGCGATCAATCCGGAAATGCGGGACATCCAGGTGCGACGGTTCATCTTGCCCTCCTCATGAATTTCACTCGATTGAATCCCTGATGCTTGGTCTGGCCGGCCCGGACATTCCTTACAGGTCGATTGAGTTTGCCGATGCCAAGCATCATGAGTCAAAATGCACTCATCTGCCTGGCAATCGAGCTTCATGGAACCCGATCTTCAACGCGAACTGAACGCACTGCGCCCCGATTTGCTGCGTTTTGCGCGCCTGCAACTGCGCGACGCAGGGGCGGCCGAGGACGCAGTGCAGGAGACCCTGCTGGCGGCGCTGCAGGGAAGTCACGGCTTCGAAAGTCGCTCGTCCTACAAGACCTGGCTGATCGCCATCCTGCGCAACAAGATCATCGACATCATTCGTGCGCAGAGCCGGGAAGTCAGCGCGAGCTCGCTGGCCGACGACGATGCAGGGGACGATCTGCTGACCGAGTCGCTTTTCGACCAGCGCGGCCACTGGCAGCCGGAGGCACAGCCGGGACGCTGGGGCGAGTGTTCCTCGGCCTGCCCGCCTTCGGGTCGTGCACGCCCGCGGGGATCATGCGCCTGCTCATTGAATACAAGGTGGGCGAGATCTGTAAGGAAACCGGCATCAGTTCGTCCAATTGCTGGGTGGTGCTGCATCGTGCCAGATCGGGCCTGCGCATCTGTCTTGAAACGAAATGGTTCGCCGGAGCAGGGAGCTGACATGCTGAGCTGCAAGCAGGCCACAGAGCTGATGTCGCAGGAGCAGGATCGCCCGCTCAGCCTCGCCGAGCGCATCGGCCTGCGCCTGCATGTCTGGATCTGCGCCGGCTGTGCCAACTATCGGCGCCAGATGAACGTGCTGCGTTCGGCCTGTCGCCGATTCGGCGGCGGCGGCACGCCATGAGTGCCGCCGTTGCGCCAGCGCCGACTAACGTGTGCCCGCAATGCGGTGCGCAGCTTCGCTGCGGCATGGAAGGCGGCGACCAGGAATGCTGGTGTGCGAACCTGCCGCCATTGCTGTCGGTTCCAGTGAAAGCAGCGTCGGGTTCGAACGAGAACGCGAGTTGTCTATGCCCGGCCTGCCTGCAAGAGAGGCTGGCCGCATCCGGAAAGCCGGGCGAATGAGCGCAAAGCCCGGGATGCAGCCGCTGGCCGGATTGCCGCTCGAGGCCCGATCGCGGATCGTCGGCGTGCTGGCCGATATCGACGACACGATTACCAGCGAGGGGCGTCTGACGGCTGCCGCCTACACGGCGCTGGAGCGTCTTCACGCTGCCGGCATCAAGGTGATTCCGGTCACCGGGAGGCCTGCCGGCTGGTGCGACCACATTGCGCGCATGTGGCCGGTGGATGCCGTGGTCGGCGAGAACGGCGCCTTCTGGATGCGCTACGACGCGCAAGCCGGGCGACTCAAGACGGTCTTCGTCGGCCATCCGCCGGCGGACCGTCAGGCGCGGATCGAAACATTGGCCGCCGAGATTCTTGCTGCGGTCCCCGGCTGCGCGCTGGCTTCCGACCAGTTCTGCCGCATCGCCGATTTGGCAATTGATTTTTGCGAGGATGTCGCACCCTTGCCGGCGGCGGCGGTCGATGCCATCGTGCAGCGCATGGAAGCGGCCGGAATGCGCGCGAAGGTGAGCTCGATCCATGTCAATGGCTGGTTCGGTGATTACGACAAGCTGAGCACGACGCAACGCTTGCTGGCCGAGGAATTCGGCATTGCGCTGGAGAACGCGACGCAGCGCGAGCACTGGATCTTTGTCGGCGACTCGCCCAACGATGTGCCGATGTTCGGCTTCTTTCCCAATTCGGTTGGTGTCGCCAATGTGCTGGATTTCGTCGACCGGCTGGAAGCCAAACCAGCGTGGATAACCAGCGCCCGTTCCGGCGCGGGCTTCGTCGAGCTCGCGGAGGCGCTGCTGGCGGCGCGACATGCCGGAGACGCGCACCGGGGGAACCCATGACGGAATCCACGGTGGCAAGCATCAACTTCAAGGAAGCGGCTCTCAAGCTGTTGCCCGAGGGCGCCAACTTCGAGGCCTGCCTGACCTGCGGGCTCTGCTCCTCGGGCTGCCCGGCGTCGGGGATCGAGAACATGGACCCGCGCAAGTTCATTCGCATGGCCATGCTGGGAATGGATGAGGAACTCTCGTCCACGCCCTGGATCTGGTGCTGCACGCTGTGCAAGCGCTGCCAGTACGTGTGCCCGATGAGCATCGACGTCGCGCAACTGGTTTACCTCGCGCGCGGCAACTGGCCCGAGGACAAAAAGCCGTCCGGCATCGTGCGCTCCTGCCAGCTCACTCGGTCCAGCGAGTCGACCAGCGCCATGGGCATGCCGCCCGCCGACTTCGTCTCCGTGGTCGGGGAGGTACTGGAAGAAGTCCGCGCCACGCAACCGGGCTTCAGTCGGTTGCAGGCGCCGATCGACAAGCAGGGCGCGCACTTCTTCGTCAACCAGAACTCCCGCGAACCGATGAGCGAGCCGGAGGAAATGGTGCCGCTGTGGAAGATCTTCGATGTCGTCGGCGCCGATTGGACTTATGCCTCGAAGGGCTGGGCGGCGGAGAATTTCTGCATGTTCGCGGGCAACGAAGAGGCGTGGCGCGAGGTGATCCGCAAGCGGGTCGATGCGGTCAACGAGCTCGGCTGCGAGGTATGGCTGAACACCGAGTGCGGCCACAGCTACTACTCGATGTGGCACGGCATCGAGCGCTTCGGCC
>JAPLRA010000386.1 GCA_026399445.1 Sulfuritalea sp. | reverse complement strand
CGTTCTTTCGACGCCGATACGTTACTGACGACGAGCTTCGCGAAGCTCGTCGTCAGTAACGTATCGGCGTCGAAAGAACGGCCATCGTGACGCGGGCCACGCACACCAGCTTGTCCGCCTCGTCGTGGATGCGCACATCCCAGACATGGCTGCTGCGCCCCAGGTGCAAGGGCCGCGCCACGCCGAAGACCCAGCCGCTTTCGACGGCGCGAATATGGTTGGCGTTGATTTCCTGCCCGACGCAGTGAAACTTCGCGGGATCGACGACAAAAGCCGCCGCCCACGAACTCAGGGTTTCGGCCAGCACCATCGAGACACCGCCGTGCAGGACGCCGGCCGGCTGCCGGGTGCGCTGGTCGACGGGCATGCGCGCCTTGAGATAGTCGTCGCCGGCCTCGATCAGCTCGATGCCGAGATGGCCGTTCGCGCAGCCCTCGCCACGCCGGTTCGCTTCGTCCAGAGGAAAAGAGGTGTGCCAGATCGCCATGTTTCAATCTTGATTCGGAAAGATTCGGCGAGAACTATACCGTACCGCGCTCGGCGTCCGGTCCGACGCCGCCAGCCGCAAAGTTCGCCAGCGACCGATTAAACTCGCGTGAGCCTTTCGGCGGCTAGCGCGCTGCGTGATGCTGCGGACCTGGCCCAACCCGAAGGAGACCCCCATGGTATTGCTCGAATTCTCGATGGCGCCTTCCACCAGGGGCGAGAGCATGAGCCCCTACGTCGCGCGCATCCTCGACATCATCGACAAGAGCGGCCTGCCCTATCAACTTACGCCCATGGGCACCATCATCGAAGGCGAGTGGGATGAAGTCATGGCCGTCGTGACCGCCTGCTTCGAGGCGATGCGCACCGACTGCGACGGGATCGGCACCCGCATCAAGATCGACTACCGGGCCGGTCCCGGCAGTCGCATGAAATCCAAGATCGACGCCGTCGAGAAGAAGCTCGGCCGCAAGTTTTCGGTCTGATATTTTCGAAATGGCAACGACCCTTGCTTGTCCGCCGCCGCCGACCGGGCCAGGCAAGGTGCTATGCTGATTTGCTCGTATCCAGAACCGGGACCCATCATGTGGCAAAGAGTACTGCTCCTGTCCGCGTCATTGATTGTTGCGGCTTGCGCATCCTATAGCGGCAGCGGCCTCAAGCCGGGTGAGGCCCGTCTCGAGGATGTGCAGGCCACGATAGGCCAACCGTCGATGCAGTGGCAAAATCCGGATGGCTCCAGACAGTTGGCTTATCCGCGGGGTCCGGCCGGCCTGGATACCTTCATGGTGCGGCTGGACGCCAACGGGAAACTGCAAGCCATAGAGAGCGTGCTCGACGACCGGCATCTGGCGACTATCCGCCCCGGGATGAGCAAGGATGAAGTGCTGCGCATTCTCGGTCCCTCGGACGCCAATGCCACCGCCTATTTCGAAGCGCGCGACGAACTCGTCTGGGATTGGCGCTATCGCGGAATGTCCAACGAGCCCTGGCGCATGATGGTGCTGTTCGACGCTGCGTCCGGCAAGGTGCGCAGCACCATGGTAAGACCCGAACAGTACCTGGGCGCCGAGCCCCAGTAGCGAGCCGGTGACGCGGGCGCCGACTTTCACCCGTTTCATTTTCAACCCGACTTCATGAGGTTTTCCGATGGGCGCTGATCCGCTACCGCTGGACCCGGAACTGATTCGCGTGCTGTCCGGCGTCACCACCGCCACGCTGACCACCGTCTTGCTGAAGAAGGGGCTGCGCAGTGTCTGGATGCGCGGCGCGAAGCCGCTGCAAGCCGGGCAGCCGCGTCTGGTCGGTCGCGCCTTCACGCTGCGCTTCGTGCCGGCGCGAGAGGACCTGGCCACGCCGGCATCGTGGGGCGCGCCGATTTCCACGCGGGCGGCGATCGAAGCCATGCCCGCCGGCTGCATTGCGATGGTGGACGCCATGGGCGTGACCGATGCCGGCATCTTCGGCGACATTCTGTGTTCGCGCATGAAAATGCGCGGCGTCGCGGGCCTCGTCACCGACGGCGTGATCCGCGATCTGGCCGGCGTGCTGGGCACGGGCCTGCCGGTGTGGTGCCAGGGCACGGCGGCGCCCGCGTCGGTGGCAGGGCTGACCTTCGTCGGCTGGCAGGAGCCGATCGGCTGCGGCGGCGTGGCCGTGTTTCCAAATGACATCGTGGTGGTCGATGCAGACGGCGCCGTGCTGATTCCGGCGGCCTTGCTGGATGAGGTGATCCCGGCAGCCGTCGAGCAGGAAAGGCTGGAGGGATGGATCATGACCCAGGTCGTCGCAGGCTTGCCCTTGCCCGGCCTGTACCCGCCCAACGAAGAAACGAAGGCCCGCTACGAGGCCTGGGCGCGCACCGTTCGCTGAGACAAGTGCCTGGCATGCGTCCAGCCAAGTCGCTGCTGGATTCCCGGTAACGCCGGGCGCAGCGTCTGCATCATCGGCGGCGATGCCGCCCGTCGGGACGCTATTCAGCTACCTTCTTCTGGTAGCCGCGCTCGGCCATGCAGCGATCCATGATGGCGATGGCCATGCTGTCCTCGACGGCCAGGTGGCTGGTCTTGCTGCTGCAGGCTGCCAAGTCGGCCTCCCTTGTCGAGGAATTCATTTCCGGCTTGACCCACTCATATCTCGTCGCGCAGGCTGAGATCGCCACGCACAGAGAACTTGCAAGAAGTAGTCGACGCATTCTGTTCACCCCATATGATCAACGCAATCAATTCATCATAGTCAATTTGGGAAAAAATGCGAGGGGCAATAGGCGGACGATACCCCGGCGAATTGCAAGAGCAGAAAAACAAAACGCCCCGCAAGGGGCGCTGTGTCTTATTCACTGGCGGGCCAGAAGGTGCGCCAAAACAAACCGTCTACGCTTCAACATATTGATTTAAAGAGAATTAAGTTTAGGCCACAATCCTGAATTCGGTCGCTTTGGCAACGGGACGCACATGGTTGCGCTCGCGTTTCATCTCGACGATGCCGTAGTTCGACATGGTCTTGAGCGTCCGCGAGAGATTGCCCGGCTTGCGTCCGGTCGTCTCGGCCAGGGACGTGATGGACTGCGGATTTGTCTCCTTGATCACCTGAAGCAATGCACGATTCTCATCGCTCAACACCTCGGCGAGAGAGCGCATTGAGGTGAACCAGATTTTCGGCTCGCCTGACTTTGGCTTGTGCTCGCCGCGAGCAATCGACAAGACCCGCTCCCGAATCTTGTCCTGCGGCATGATACCGAT
>JAPLRA010000105.1 GCA_026399445.1 Sulfuritalea sp. | reverse complement strand
GGCCGGCACATTGAAGGTGTGCGACGGCGGCGGCAGGCTGCAGGTGACGGTGGTGCCGCCGCGCCGGGTCATCTTGTAGGCGAGGTCGAGTGCCGCCACCGCGCTCGCCGCCTCGATGGCGACATCCACGCCGCCCTTGGTCGCGGCCTTGATCTGTGCCACGAGGTCGGGGTCGTCGGCACGGAAGGCGCGTGTCGCGCCGAGCGCCAATGCGGTTTCGAGTTTCGAGGGCAGGGTATCGATGGCGATGACTTCGCGTGCGCCGGCGGCGAGCGCGCCGAGCACGGCGGAGAGGCCGACGCCGCCGAGGCCGATCACTGCCACCGTCTGCCCGAGCTTGATCTGTGCCGAGTTGATCGCCGCGCCGACGCCGGTCAGCACCGCGCAACCGAAGATCGCCGCTACGTCCGGCGGCAGGTCGGGGATCACCTTGACCAGGCTGCCGCGATTGCACACTGCATATTCGGCGAAGCAGGAAACGCCGACTTGATGATTGACTGCGGTGCCGTCGGCCCGCGACAGATGGCGGTGACCGCCGACCATGGTGCCGGCGGTGTTGGCGACCGCGCCCGGTTCGCACAGGGCCGGCCGGCCTTCGAGGCAGGGCAGGCAATGGCCGCAACTGGGGACGAAGACCAGGGCCACGCTGTCGCCGCGCACCAGGTCGATCACGCCGGGGCCGGTTTCCTCGACGATGCCGGCAGCCTCGTGGCCGAGCGCCATCGGCATCGGGCGCGGACGGTCGCCATTGACGATCGACAAGTCGGAATGGCACAGGCCGGCGCCGGTAATGCGGACCAGGACTTCGTTGGGACCGGGGCCGGCGAGGTTCACGGTCTCGATCGCGATCGGTCGCGTCTGCGCATAGGGGCGCGGTAGTTCCATCTGGCTGAGGACGGCGGCGCGGATTTGCATGAGGTTTTCTGCCTTGCTTCGGTTAATTCGCATCAGTGTAACGGATTAGATTTGGGGTCATGCCCGCGCCCCGCCATTCGCTTGCCGCCCTGCTCGCCAGTTCAACACTGGTGCTAAGCGCCTGCGGCGTGTTGTCCTATGGTTCGCAGTCGCCGGCGCCGGTGGTGTCGTCAAAAGTTCCCGGAGGGACGCAGAGCGCTGGCGGAGGCGATACGGCGAAAGAATCCATTTCGGGCAGCGCCGCCAATCCGGCGTCGGACAGCAACGGCAAAGCCAATGATGTCGTGCTGTTCGCGCTCGGGCTGATTGAAACCGGCTACCGTTTCGGTGGCAAAAACCCGGAAGCCGGACTGGACTGCAGCGGCATGGTCAGCTACGTCTACCAGAAGTCGGCCGACATGCAGCTCGCCGGTTCGGCCGCCGATCTTGCTCGGTTGGGCAAGGCGGTGGCGACAACGCAACTGCGTCCCGGCGACCTGGTGTTCTTCAACACGCGCAACAAGGCCTATTCGCACGTCGGCATCTACATCGGCGATGATCGCTTCGTGCACGCCCCCAGCAGTCGCGGCAAGGTGCGCACCGAGAGCCTGAAGAACGGCTGGTTTGCCGCGCGCTTTGAAGAAGGCCGGACCTATTTCGACTGAGGCAGGCCGATCACGAAGGCGGCCAACTGGCGAGCCAGTTGATCGATGGTTTTCGACCCGTCCGGCCGGTACCACTGCACTGTCCAGTTCAGCGCGCCCATCAGGAACAGACGCGTGACCCGGCTGTCGTCGGCAATCAGGCCGGCCCGTTTCAGATCCTTCAAGGCCTGTTGCCACATGGCTTCGTAGCGATCCGTCAGGGCTACCACCTCGGCCTGCGCCTCGGGGTCGAGATGGCGGCTTTCGTGCAGCAGCGTGGCGGCGAAGTCGCGGCCTTCCTCTCCCAGCAACTGGCGCAGGTGGGCGCGCAGCATGGCCTCGAATCGTGCGCGCGGCGGAAGTTTCGGATCAGGCGCTTGCGCCACGGTGCGCTCGATTGCGTCAATGCCCTCCAGCACCACGGCGCGCAGCATGTCGTGCTTGGTCTTGAAGTGGTAGAAGGGCGACCCGGAGCGCATGCCGACGGCATTGGCAATGTCACGGATGGTGGTCGCCGAATAGCCTTTTTCATGAAACAGCCGACCGGCAGCGCGCACGATGTCGCCGCGGCGATTGGGTTCCTCCGTCGTGGCGACGGCCTTGCTTTTAGAAGCGGCCATGGCGCCCTTCACCTTCGCGAAACCGGTCGGCGCCGGACCGTGCGTCGCCGCTGTCGAGCGAGATTCGGCCGTGACGACACTCGTTCTGCAGCGCTTCCGGCAGCGGCAGGCCCCATTGTTCATAGCTCGACAATCGGTCATGGCGCATGCAGGTTTGCGGAAAGGCGGCGATCTGCGCGGCGAGGACTTCGGCCGCGGCGCGTGATTGGCCGTCTTCCACCACCCGATTGGCCAGCCCGATGGCCAGCGCCTCGTCGGCGCCGACCGCCCGGCCGGTGAGGATCAGGTCAAGCGCACGCGAATGGCCGATCAGCCGCGACAGGCGAATCGTGCCGCCATCGATCAGCGGTACGCCCCAGCGCCGGCAGAACACGCCCAGACTGGCGGATTGCTCGACGACCCGCAGGTCGCACCAGAGTGCTAGTTCCAGTCCGCCGGCGACCGCATAGCCGGAGACGGCGGCGATCACCGGTTTCGACAGCAGCATCCGGGTCGGGCCCAGCGGCGCATCGCCTTCCTCGCTCAGTTGCCATTCATCGGGATCTGCGGCGAAGGATTTGAGGTCGGCGCCGGCGCAAAAGTGTCCCTGCGCACCGCACAGCACCGCGACGGCGGCATCGGGGTCGGCGTCGAAGGCGCGGAAGGCGTCCGCCAGCGCCGCCGCGGTGGCGCGGTCGATGGCATTACGCGCGGCGGGACGGTTGATCGTCACCGTGGTGACGGCGCCCCGTCTTTCGATCAGCAGGCTCATGAGCGCGGCCAGGCGCGTTCGAGGACCGCCGCGAAGTCGGTGGAAGCCGGCAGCGTGCCGAAGGTGGTGCCCCAGTGGCCGGGCGTCAGCCGCGAGGCGCAGAAGGCTTCGCTGGTGGTGGCCGGCGCATGGCACAGCAGCAGCGCGCCCTGCATCGCCAGCGCGATGCCCTGCGTCAGTTCGCGCGAGCGGATTTCGATGTCTTGCGGGTTGCTGAGCCCGTCCTTCAGCTTGGCGACGAAGCTGTCGAAGGCGCGGTTTTTTCCCAGCGCCGGCGCGATCTCCGCGGCCAGCACCTCGACGCTCTTCGGATGCCTTCCCATGGCGCGCAGCGTGTCGAGACACATGACGTTGCCGGAACCTTCCCAGATGGAATTGAGCGGGCTCTGGCGGAACAGGCGCGGCATCGGGCCTTCATCGACGTAGCCGTTGCCGCCGTGCACTTCCATCGCTTCGGCCACCAGGGTCGGGCAGCGCTTGCAGATCCAGTACTTGGCGACCGGCGTGAGGATGCGGCGCAGCAGGTTTTCCGATTCGCTTTCCTGCGCATCGAAGGCGCGCGCCAGGCGCATCGACAGCGCCGTCGCGGCTTCGGTTTCGAGCGCCATGTCGGCCAGCACGTTCATCATCAGCGGCTGGTCGCGCAGCAGCTTGCCGAAGGCCGCACGCAGGCCGGCATGGTGCATCGCCTGCGACAGCGCGCCGCGCATGATGCCGGTGCTGCCGATGGCGCAGTCGAGCCGGGTATACACACCCATCTCGAGCACGGTCGGGATGCCGCGCCCTTCCTCGCCGACCAGCCAGCCCTGCGAGCCCCAGAACTCCATTTCAGTACCGGCGTTCGAGCGGTCGCCCAGCTTGTCCTTGAAGCGCTGGATGCGCATTTCGTTGAGACGGCCGTCCGGCGTCCAGCGCGGCACGAAGAAGCATGAGAGTCCCTTGGGCGACTGCGCGGTGACGAGGAAGGCATCGCACATCGGTGCCGAAAGGAACCACTTGTGGCCGGTGAGGCGCCAGCTGCCGGAATTTGCGTCACCTTCCATGCGTTCCGCGCGCGTGGTGTTGGCGCGCACGTCGGAACCGCCCTGCTTTTCGGTGAGGCCCATGCCGATCAGCACGCCCTT
>JAPLRA010000295.1 GCA_026399445.1 Sulfuritalea sp. | reverse complement strand
GCCAGCGTCGCCCATCTCGACCTGGCGCAGATGGCGGCGCAGCTGACGGGACTTTATTCGCAGCTGGTGTAAGCCGTGGCGTCGGCGACGACCGGTCGCAGCCGTTCGACGAAGGCTTCGAAGGAAAACTGCGCGAGGTGCGTGTCCGCCAGTTCGGGTTTTGGCCTTGCCCGGCCCGCCAGCAATTCGTCGAGCAGGCGGCCGAAATCGGCGCCGCCATCCTCCCGCGGATCGCGGTAAAGAAAACCGGTCAGGCCATTGCTCACCGTTTCGGTAAACGGCGGCGCATGCACCGCGATCACCGGCGTGCCGCAGGCTTGCGCCTCGATAATGTTGAGGCCCAGCGCCTCCTTTTCCGGCAGGCCGGAGAGCAGGTAGTCGAGTTGCGGGTAGATTGCGGCGACGTTGCCCTGCTGGCCCCAGAAGCGTACCTGCCCGGGCGGCAGCGCGGCCAGCGCGCGGTCGAGATCGCGCACCTAGCCGCCGCTGCCGAAGATCTCCAGATTCACTTGTGGATGACGGGCGAGTGCTGGCGCCAGATGCGAGAACAGCAGTGGAAACTGTTTGATCGGCGTCAGCCGCGAGACGATGCCCAGCGTAAGGCTGGGGCGCCGCTCGAATGCCGGATGGGACCGCAGCATTTCGACCAGCGGCTCGAACCAGCCCAGCAGCCGGTCGCGACCTTTGCGCCGATCCCAATCGTAGCGACTGGTGCGGCGGATTAGACCTTCGCTGGTACGGGCGCCGAGGTCGGCCACGCCATACAGGGGCTCATTCCAGGCCGGCAGTCCCGCCGCCTTTAGGCCATCGCGCACCCAGCAGGAAACGGCGTAAATGCGGTCGTGATCGGCGAAGGCAGCTGGATCGCGCCCCTGCACCGGCATGTGGGCGATGGCAGTACGCAGTGTTTGCGGTGCCGCGCCGCGCAGGGACGCCGGCAGCGGGCCGTGCGACAGCAGCCAGACCGGTCCGGTGGGAAGATGCCACGGCAATTCAGACGGATCGGGGACGGCGATGCGCCCGGTGTCGGCGGGCAATCCGAGCCGGTCCCAGAATCCGGCGCGCGGATGTACCAGCAGGCGGGTCGGCACGCCGAGCTGCGACAGCGCGCGGCAGAGAAAGGCGGTGTATACCTCGCCGCCGCCGAAGTGCGGCTGGAGGTTGATCTGGACGAGCTTCATGGCTCCGCCGACTCCTCTCTCATGCCGCCGATCACTATGCCGACGATGAAAGCGAACAGCCCCAGCCGCCAACCCGACAAGTGACCATCGAGAAGGCAGCGCAGCAGGTAGCCGCCGACAAAGAAGCTCAACAGCAGGCCGGCACCGTTGTTGAATTCCTTGAACTGCCTCCAACCGCCTCGGACAGCGTAACCAGCACTCAATAGCAGCAGCCCGAGGCCGGGCAGCCCCGCACCAAGCGCGAAGTCCAGCCAACCGCTGTGGCTGCTGCCGCCCATGGTCGGGAACCCGTATTGCGGCGGCACCAGACGGCCGAAGGCGTCGTGGCCGATTCCCTGACCCAGGGGGTGCTGCATCACTCCGTCGATTGCCAGGCGTGCCAATGCGGCCCTCGCAAATGCCGACTGCTCGACCGGCTTGCCTGAAGAAAATGTCAGCAATTCGGGGTCCGCAATACCTTTGAAAAATAGTGCGGGTGAATTCCATCCGAGCGCGCCTGATTCGACCCCCCCTCGCCACCGTGGATCGTTGTTCATGGACCCCGCACCTACCAGCACGACAATGCCAATCGCAAGGAATGCCTTGCGCCAGTGCCGTCCTTGGGAGCGCAACAGGGTCAGGGCTGCCGCAAGAAGAAGAAACACCGTTATGACCGTGCTGTTGCGCGACTGC
>JAPLRA010000271.1:1284-3532 GCA_026399445.1 Sulfuritalea sp. | reverse complement strand
CTGACTTGATGGGCAACGCCATCAAGATCGGGGACGCCGAATACGATACGCCGGTGCAGTTCACGCCGGCCGAGCTTCAGGTAGGCAGGAAATGGACCGCGGCTTTCCGCCTCACCAAGAATGGCAGGACATCCAACGCCTACTATGATCTGCAAATCGTCGCACGGGAAACCATCATCGTTCCGGCGGGAAGCTTCGACTCCTTCAGGATCGAGGGTGAGGGATGGAACACCACCTTTGGCGACCGCCTGGGGATGAAACAATGGCTGGTGCCGGGACTGAATTTTTCGGTCAAGAGTGAGACCACCGGTCGCAACAGGTTTGGGCGTTTCTTCCGAACCGAACGGCGCGAACTCGTCGCCTTGCGCCAGCAGACCATTGATACCAAGTGTGCGGCGCCAACCGGAAGCCTGAAGCGCACTCTGGTCATCAAGAGCAATTGCGCCGGCTAGCGCCGCAGGGAGGGTGTTCGCGGCGCAACGCGCCTCAATTCTTGCCGGATCAGGTCATCCATCTCCTGACCTCGCCGCTGCGGATGCTAAGATGCGCCGCCTTCACCCGCACCGTGCATGGTGCCTTACCCCTGCCCCATGTCCCTGTCCCGCTGCCTGATTCCATCGCTGCTGCTTCTGCTGATCGGCTCGACGCATGCCGAGCAGGCCCTTCAGTTGACAGCGGAGCTCGCCTCTTCCCCCGCATTGAGCATCGGTGCCGCACCGACCGTAACGCCGCCGCCGTCCATGCTGCCGCCGCTGCCCGACCCGTCGCAGGAAGTGAAGGACGACCTGCCGCCGATGCCGACCATCGATCTGACAACGCCGCCCGACGACCTGTGGCAGCGCATGCGCAACGGCTTTTCGATGCCCGATCTCGACAGCCCGCTGGTGGCCGATCGCCAGGCCTGGTACCTGAACCGGCCCGATCTGCTGAAGCGCATTTTCGACCGCAGCCGGCGCTACCTGCACCACATCGTCGGCGAACTGGAAAAACGCGGCATGCCGACCGAACTGGCCCTGCTGCCGATCGTCGAAAGCTCCTTCAATCCGCTGGCCTACTCGTCGGCCCGCGCCCTGGGCATGTGGCAGTTCATTCCCTCCACCGGCAAGAACTACAAGCTGCAGCAGAACTGGTGGTTCGACCAACGCCGCGACATCGTCGCCTCAACGAGCGCGGCGCTCGCTGGCCTCGTACAACTGGGGCGAAGGCGCGGTCGGGCGCGCAGTGGCCAAGAACCGCGCCAAGGGCCTGCCGACCGATTATCGCAGCCTCAAGATGCCCGCGGAAACGGCCTACTACGTGCCCAAGCTGCAAGCGATCAAGAACATCATCGCCCGGCCGGAACTGTTCGGCATCACCCTCGATCCGATTCCCAACCGGCCCTATTTCGGCACGGTGGAGCGCAGCGAGAAGATGGACATCGCGCTGGCGGCGCGGCTCGCGGAAATCCCCGTGGATGAATTCATCGCGCTCAACCCCGCCTACAGCCGGCCGGTGATGCCGATCGCCGCCAACAGCCCGCTGGTGCTGCCGGCCGAGAAAGTGCAGACCTTTCTCGACAACCTGCAGAGCCACGAAGCGCAGGACAAGCCGCTGTCGGCCTGTCAACGCGCGCACCAAGGTCACGCCCGGCTTCGCCCTGCTGGTGCCGGGCAAGGATGCGATCGGCCATGAAGCCCTCGCCGTCCGCCTGCCGCAGACGCCGGACAAGCCCCCGCGCGCAACGAAGTGGAAGAAGGGCAAGGGCAAAGGCAAGCCAAAGGGCGTCAACGTCAAGATCAGAAAATCGCCGCCCGCCAAGGCGGCGGTCAAGCCGAAGAAGCGCTAAGCGCGCGCACCAAGTCCTCGACGACCCGGCTTTACCTGCGGCAAATACTTCGGCGTTCCGGCAATCCCTTGAGGGTCATTCCATTTGCGTTTTTCGGCACAGCGCGCCGGCATTCGGAACTTGGGAGATAGAACCGCGACATCGACAACGCTGCGAGCCGGCACAGAAAGTCGGCGCTGGCGACACGGCGAAACGAACGCGAGAACCGCCTCCGAAACGGTGCGGGAAAGCGAACCGTGGCGAACAGCGGACAGGTTCATGATTGAAAGGCCCAACGTGAATGTAACCGGCGCTGCGCGGCTTCATCGCGCAGCGTCCGTGTTGACAGCCGGGTTGGGGGTATTGAATTAGCCTTAACTCCCGGTAGATCGAGGCTCATTGCTTCCTCCAAATAAGTTCCTGAACGTCGGACTTTCGCTACCT
>JAPLRA010000271.1:0-1253 GCA_026399445.1 Sulfuritalea sp. | reverse complement strand
CGTCGGACTTTCGCTACCTTTTGGGCACCTGCTTCATGCGACTCATCACGAACCAAATCGCAGCCGCTATAGCAATGACAACCTGTAGCCAATTCAATAGAGAGGGACGAGCCGCTCCTAGTGCAGTCGTTGCGGCGAGTAACGCCGCAACGACTAAACCTGCAAGGTAAGCAGGCGGAAATTTCTTCAGGGGTGTTAGATCGACAATTAGGATAGGTATGAATGCGAAAATCATTGCGCCAAGCACCCCGCCCAGAAACGCAAATAGAGCTTCCATTTTGAATGGTCCTTTGAATAGAGATACTGGTTAAAGGGGGAACGTTGCCTGGACAAAGGGAGTACGCAATCAGGTTACTTCCGGAGCCTACGCACAAGTTCTGCGAGAGCAGCCTTTGTTTCATCGCTGGCATTTGCGTCCTTCGCTTCACTTTCGATCACGCCCGGAATCTGGAGAACGGCAATGATCTGTTCCCTTCCTAAGAATTTCGACAATGCGACAAACGCAATGGCCAGTGCCGCCACTTGTGCGCTCAGTTCTGGTGCTTTCTGTGTAGCCATGATTGCTCCTTGTGTGGATGAAACGGAAACCCCCAACGTTCAAGGTGACCGGCGCTGCGCGGCTTCATCGCGCAGCGTCCAGAGAGCGAAGCGAACGGGGTCGACCGCAGGGTTAGGGGTCGCATTTCCACTGAGATTGATATTTGTGAGAAAACAGAAATGTTAAGTAGCGGCTGTTCGGTGCAGACCCCCCGGATTTATCAAGGACAACTGTATACATCGCAAATCCAGCTATACCGCCGATGTCGCATTTGGTGAGTAACTGAATTCTTGTCTTGGCATCGAATTGGGAACGAAGGGCAAATGTCAATTGATCTCGTTCGACAATCTCTCCGTCTTCTTGGCTTATTGAAACCTCAATCTCGGATATGGCATCTTTGCTTCCCCCCAATTCCACCGTAAATGGCCCATGCATATGCAGGTGGCCATTCCCCCGGCGAACAAACCTATTGCGATAACGAAAATCGGTTCGTGGAACCGAGTCTTTCCATTTGATGCCAGTCATGTCTTTAGCGATTGACCAATCGGGTTCTGTGGGAGACGCATCGATGCGAACAGCAAACGGGCTAACAAACTCTTGTAGTGTTGCCGCTCTCAGGCACGGAGATAGCAACAGTATGACCGCAAGGAATAGACTTCGCATTCGAGAACCCCTAACGTAATGTCGCCGACGAAACGGCAAGTAAACGGGATAT
>JAPLRA010000078.1 GCA_026399445.1 Sulfuritalea sp. | reverse complement strand
ACCGCCGTGTCAGTCGATGGGAACACCAGGCGGTGCTCGACGACATGCAGACGCGCCTTGATCGCGCCGCCGATAGCATGCGGATTCGACGCCAAACCGTTGAGCATCCGTTCGGCACCATCAAGTCATGGATGGGTAGCGCGCATTTCCTGACCAAGACCCTGAAGCGGGTCAGTACCGAAATGAGCCTGCACGTTCTGGCCTACAACCTCAAGCGCGTCATGCAGATACTGGGGCCTGTACCACTGATGCAGATGATGAGGGGGGTGATCCCCCCCATTGCTGTTTCAATCCCAGCGCCGATACACCTTGTCAGTTCGCATTTCGCCGAGCAAGACGCGCATCACCGCCTTTCCACGCTCAACAGACTCTCCAATCGTCGTTCCGATGACTCATCGAAAATTCGGCAGTTTTTACACAGTCTGGGCCATGAAGGGGCGCTCGGGAAATCGCTCCATAGCCGCCGTGCAATTCAAGGTCCGCTCCATACCGGCCATTCAATCGTAGCGGCCGATTTCACCGGTTGAATCCAAGGTGTGGATCGGCCGCACACACAGGGTCAATTCGATTCAGGTTGACCGCCGCACTCGACCATCAGCGGCCCTAGCCACCGCTCGTCCAATCCTCTGGTTCGTTTCCCGTGTTTGCTCGGAACCAGTCATTGACTCCGCACCGCCCGACCTCGTCGCCTGATGGGCTCCAATGCAGCGGGGGCCGTCATTGACGATGCTCGCAGGATGGGCTTTGAGCGGCTGGCCATGGCAGCGAGAGCCACCCGCTGAGGATTAAACGCGTGAAAAGCGGCATAAACGCCCACCCACCCATTCTCCCCTCGGGGGGAGGCTATTGCTTGGCTCGCTGCGCCCGATATCAGCAGCGGCCTATCCTGTTGTTTCACGCTAATTCAGCAAATCGTCATAGCCCACAGTCGTAGTGTTGGAGTCCTCATCGCGAGGAATGACCAGCAAGCCATTGAATGTCGATTCCAGTCGCAAGACCAGGCTAGCGAGTTTGGAGGGCAAGAACGGCTTGTTGATATAACAGGAAAGCCCCAGATCTTTAGCCCTCGCAATATGCTCGGGCGAATCGGATCCGGTAATGACTATGACCTGGAGCTTTCTGTGTTTGACATCCGTAACAAGCTTTTCGCATAAAGAGAGCCCGTCGCCGGAACCGGGAAGCCCTATGTCGACCAAGAGTATGTCGGGCTGAATTTCGGCTGTGATTAGTAGCGCCCCTTCTTTCCGTGTGTATTGATCATCTTCAACAATAAGGACTACGGTGCCGGATTTAGCCACGTTCAGGTACTCACTGGTTTGCCGCGACAGCACAAAGGCATGTCCGCGGATATGCAACACACTGGAAATTCTTCGACTAGCAGGCATGGACAAATCATAACAGTGTGCGGATGACCCTTGGGCCGCCTATTCAGGCGAAGAGGAGTGTCAAGGGTCACACGTCCGCAGTCTCGGATCAAACACACCCGAACAATGATACAGCGGTTTCATTTTTGAACGGTACTACCGATGTCCGAGCTACGTTCAGCCTCTCTAGGCTAGCCGTAATTCTGAGCAAGGAACAGCTGGCGGCGTTTGACCTGTTTTCCATAGTCCGCCGAGACTCGAGAATCCTCAAGCGGCTTTGCTTTTGTGGTTGTAACCTTGCGTGATCTAATTTGCTTTCGCTGCGTTTCCGACCCTCCGGTGGGAATATGTATTTCCCACCGCGCACGACTGCTTCTCGGTTTTCGGCTCTCGAGGCGAATGGCCGCTCCAAGCTTCCGCCACTGACGACTATGGGCACGAAGCGGAAGCTCATCCAACATGAGCCGCTGACTGCTTTGGCCGAGGAGCAGCCGTGGCTACCAATACCGGTGATCTCGCTGTCGGGGCGACCTCAGCCGATCAACGCTTTGCACCGAACTCAAGGTAAACTGGACATATCTGAACATTTTTGAAAGGAAACACCGTGGCACGCATGGTTAATTGCATCAAGCTCGGACGCGAGGCCGAAGGTCTCGACCTGCCTCCCATGCCCGGCGAAATGGGCAGGAAGATCTACGAGAACGTTTCGAAGGAAGCGTGGCAGCAATGGATCAAGCTGCAGACGATGATCATCAACGAGAACCGCCTGAGTCTGGCCGACGCGCAGCATCGGAAGTATCTGGCCGAACAGGTGCAGAAGCACTTCTTCGGCGATGGGGCGGATCAGGTCGGCGGCTACGTTCCGCCGAGCGCGTAAAGCGCCGGTCAAATATTCCCGAGCTGGCGGGCGACTTCCTTCTCCATCGCCTCCAGCCCGATGTGGCGCACGTCGCGCCCCTTGACCAGATAGACGACATATTCCGAGATGTTCTTCGCGTGATCGCCGACGCGCTCGATCGAGCGGGCGACGAACAGAAGATCCAGCGAGCTTGAAATGGTGCGCGGATCTTCCATCATGAAGGTGATGAGCTGGCGCATCGCCGCCTTGTAGCCGGCATCCACTTCGCGATCCTGACGCACCACCTCGGCCGACGCATTGACGTCGAGCCGGGCGAAGGCATCGAGGGCTTTGCGCAACATGGCGACCGCAATCTCGGCCGGTGGACGCAAATCGATGCGAGGCACGACTTTGGTATCTCCGCTGTGGATATCGCGCGCCATCTTGGCAATCTTTTTTGCTTCGTCGCCAATCCGCTCGAGGTCGGTAATGGTCTTGACCACGGTCATGATCATGCGCAGATCGACGGCGGCCGGCTGACGCCGGGCGATGACGTTGTTGCAGGCCTCATCGAGTTCGACTTCGTGGCGATTGACCAGGCGGTCGGTCGCGATCACCTGCTCGAGGAGCGCCATGTCACCTGATTCCAGGCCGTCCATGGCGCGGATCAATTGCTGCTCGACCAGGCCGCCCATCGCCAGAACGCGCGTACGCAAGCCTTCGAGATCGGCATCAAATTGCCGGCTGATGTGTTCCTGGTTCATGTCGCTACCCATGTGTTCGATCCCGATACTATAGCGACGCTGTGTGAAGGAATTATTTCAGCGCCCCGGACGCACATGCGTCTGCACGCCGTCCGCCGTGGCCAGCAACAGCACGTCCGCGCCGCGCTGGGCGAAGAGTCCATTGGTGACGACGCCGACGATCTGGTTGATGCGTTCCTCAAGGCCGACCGGATCGGTGATCGACAGGCCATGCACATCAAGAATCAGGTTGCCGTTGTCAGTCACCATGCCTTCGCGCAGTTTTGGGGTACCGCCAAGTTTGGTGAGTTCGCGGCTGACATAAGCGCGCGCCATCGGGATCACCTCCACCGGCAGCGGAAACCCGCCCATGGTTTTCACCCGCTTGGTGGCGTCACAGATGCAGACAAAAGTGCCCGCCACCGCCGCCACGATCTTTTCGCGCGTCAGGGCACCGCCGCCGCCTTTCACCATCGCCATGCTGGCATCGATCTCGTCCGCGCCATCGACGTAGATACCGATGGCTTCGATATCGTTGAGATCGAGCACGCGTATGCCGTGGCCTTCAAGCCGCTTTGCCGTCGCCGCCGAACTGGCGATGGTGCCGCCGAGGCGATCCTTGATGGAGGCGATCTCGTCGATGAAGAAATTCGCCGTGGAGCCGGTGCCGACTCCGAGTATCGCCCCCACCGGCAGGCGGTCGGCCACGTAGTCGCGCGCCGCACGCGCGACGGCCTGCTTCAGTTCATCCTGCGTCATCTGTTCGCTCCGTTGATCTCCCGCAAGGGGATGCCGTCCCCGCGTCCCGCGGGAACATAACGGAGCGAATTTTACCTCTTGCGCATTGGCGGCAGGTCGGTGCAGGAACCGTGCGCCACTTCAGCCGCCATGCCGATGGTTTCGCCCAGGGTCGGATGCGGATGAATGGTCTTGCCGATATCCACGGCATCGGCGCCCATTTCGATGGCCAGCGCAACTTCACCAATCATGTCGCCGGCGTTGGGGCCGACGATACTGCCGCCAATCACGCGATGGGTTTCTTCATCGAACACCAGCTTGGTGAAGCCGTACTCGGCGCCGTTGGCAATCGCGCGACCGGACGCGGCCCAGGGGAACTTGGCGACGCCGACCTTGCGTCCGGCCTTCTTCGCCTCGTCCTCGCCGACCCCGACCCAGGCCACTTCCGGATGGGTGTAGGCGACGCCGGGAATCACCTTGGCGTCGAAATGGCTCTTCTGCCCCGCGGCCGCTTCGGCCGCCACGTGCGCCTCATGCACCGCCTTGTGCGCCAGCATGGGCTGGCCGACGATGTCGCCGATGGCATGGATGTGCGGCACGTTGGTCCGCATCTGCGAATCGACCGGAATGAAGCCGCGCTCGTTCACCACCACGCCGGCTTTCTCGGCACCGATCTTGTTGCCGTTCGGCGAGCGGCCGGCCGACTGCAGGATCATGTCATAGCGCTGGGCCTCGGCTGGCGCCTGCTCGCCTTCGAACTTGACCCAGAGGCCGTCCTTTTTGGCGTCGACGGCGACCGTCTTGGTCTTCAGCATTACCTTGTCGAAACGCGTGGCATTCTGCTTGTCCCAGACCTTCACCAGGTCGCGGTCGGGGCCCTGCATCAGGCCGTCGAGCATCTCGACCACGTCGACCTTCGCGCCCAGCGTCGAATACACCGTCGCCATTTCGAGGCCGATGATGCCGCCGCCGATGACCAGCATTTTCTTCGGCAGGAAGCGCAGCTCCAGCGCGCCGGTCGAATCGACGATGCGCGGGTCCTTGGGAACGAAAGGCAGATGGAAGGCCGCGCTGCCCGCGGCAATGATGCATTTCTGGAAACGGATGACCTGCTTCGCGCCGGTCTTCTCCTGCGCATCGCCGGTCGTCGCTTCCACTTCGAGATGGAAGGCATCGAGGAAATGGCCGTAACCGCGCACCACCTCCACTTTGCGCGCCTTGGCCATGCCGGTCAGGCCGCCGGTGAGCTTGCCCACCACTTTCGATTTGTGTGCGCGCAGCTTGTCGAGGTCGACCTTTGGCGCGGCAAAGCCGATGCCCGTTTCGGCGACGTGACCGGCTTCCTCGATCACGGCGGCGACATGCAGCAGCGCCTTCGAAGGAATGCAGCCGACGTTGAGGCAGACGCCACCCAGTGTCGCGTAGCGTTCGACGATCATCGTCTTCATGCCCAGGTCGGCAGCGCGGAAAGCGGCGGAATAGCCGCCGGGACCGGCACCGAGCACCAGCATCTCGCACTCGAGATCGACCTTGCCGGCGAATTTGCCGGCGGTTCCGGCCAGTACGGGTACAGAAGTCGGCGCTGGCGATACGGCGGCAGTCGGCGCAGCAGGCGCCGAAGCAACCGCCGCGCTTGCACCGGCGCTTGCAATCAGCGCCACCGGCGTGCCTTGCGCGACCTTGTCGCCGACCTTGACCTTCAATTCGGTGACCACACCGGAGACCGGCGAGGGCACATCCATGGTCGCCTTGTCCGATTCCAGGGTAATCAGCGAGTCCTCGGCTTTGACTGTATCGCCGACCTTGACCAACACTTCGATGACCGGCACATCCTTGAAGTCGCCGATGTCGGGGACGCTCACTTCAACGCTGTTACTCATTCGGCTTTCCTTCCAGCTTGATGTCGTGGACCACGATCGGCGCCCCCGATGAAGTATCGAACTCGATGCCCGCGGCAACGCCGGCTTCGGCAATTTTTGCTGCCGAGAGTTCGCTGTCATAGAGCGCATGCATCGCGCCCAGCGCAAAGTTGCGCCCTGAACCGGCGGCCCAGACCCGATCGAACTCGAACACCTCGCGATACGAATAGACGCCGTAGATGCCCGAACTGTTGGCGATCAGCGCCGTGATCTGCGAGCTCTCGTAGGGATCGTCATCGTCTTCCTTGGGATTGAGGAAGGCGTGCTCCTTCAGAACCGGATGGAGGCGACGAAAGGTTTCATACACCTCCATGCGCGATCCGAGCTTCACGTCTTCCAGCTTGGAGAAGGCGGAGAGCATCACCAGGTGGTGCGCCGACGAGCCGCAGATGCCGATCCAGGAACCGGCGATACTCAGGATCTTGTCGTGCTCTCCCTTGTAGCTGCGCGCCAGCCGCGTGTCGCCGAAGGTGGTGAGACCGTCGGCAGCGATGGCGACGGTGTCGCCTTTCTTGACGACGGTGAGGGTGGTCACAACATGCTCCTGCGCAAGTCGGCCAGCAGTTGCGCCAGATAGACGTTGAAGCGCGTCGCCAACGCGCCGTCGATGACCCGGTGGTCTGCCGTGAGCGACAGCGGCAGGGTCAGGCGCGGCACGAAAGCCTTGCCGTCCCAGACCGGTTTCATGGCCGACTTGTTGACGCCGAGGATCGCCACCTCCGGCGCGTTAACGATCGGGGCGAAGTAGGTGCCGCCGATGCCGCCGACGCTGGAAATGGTGAAGCAGGCGCCCTGCATGTCGCCCGGCTTGAGCTTGCCTTCGCGCGCCTGTTTTGCCAGTTCGCCGGTTTCGCGAGCGAGTTCGAATACACCCTTGCTCTCGGCGTTCTTGATCACCGGCACCATCAGGCCGTTCGGCGTGTCGGC
>JAPLRA010000391.1 GCA_026399445.1 Sulfuritalea sp. | reverse complement strand
ATGCGTGCGGAACCGAGCGCCAGATCCTTGCCGAAGCCTTCGCCCTTGACCAGCATTTCGGCCAGGGCCACCAGCGCCTGGGCGGAACCAAAGGGCGCGTCGAGACCAATCTGCTCCTTGGTCAGAATGCCCATGTCGTAGAGCTCCATGGCCGCCGCCACGGTGGCGCCGAAAGTGATCGGATCGAAGCCGTCTTCGTTGCAGATCAGGTTGGCGTATTGCAAAGCCTCCAGATCGCCGACGCCGTTGGCCGCGCCCAGCGCCCAGGCCGCTTCATATTCGAGGCCGCCGGAAGCTCCCCAGTATTGCGGCTTGTTCACCACACTGAAATGCGTCTCGTCGATTTTCGAAATCCGTCCGCAGGCGATGGTGCAGCCAAAACAGGCGGCATTGGTGACCAGGTGCGCCTTGCCGTCGGTGGGCCGCTTTTCGTGCATGGCCTCGGCCGAAATCTTGCGCGCATCCTCGAACTGGACGTCACGGTGATTGCGCGTCGGCAGAGCGCCCATTTCGTTGATGACGTTCATCAGCACCTGGGTACCATAGGTCGGCAAGCCCTGACCGGTGACGGCATTGTCCGCCAGCACCTTCTTTGCCGCCGCCGCCGCCACCATGAAAGCCTTCGGATTCTTGATGGCGCCGGCGCCCTTGGTGCCGCGCACCGCCACTGCCTTGAGGTTCTTCGAGCCCATCACGGTGCCCACGCCGGAACGGCCGGCAGCGCGGTGCAGGTCATTGACGATGCAGGCATACATGACGCCGTTCTCGCCGGCTCGGCCAATGCTGCAAACGCGCACTTGCGGGTCCTGATGGGTCTTCTTGATGGTCTCCTCGGTCTGCCACACGGTCTTGCCCCACAGGTGGGCGGCGTCGCGCAGTTCAACCTTGTCGTCTTCAATCGAAAGGTACACGGGCTTGGCTGACTTGCCTTCGAAGATGACCATGTCCCAGCCGGCGAACTTGAGTTCGGCGCCGAAGTAGCCGCCCGAATTGGAGCATGCAATGGCGCCGGTCAGGGCACCCTTGGTGATCACCGAATAGCGCCCGCCGGTGGATGCAGGCGTGCCGGTGAGCGGCCCGGTGGCCATGATCATCTTGTTGGCCGGCGACAGCGGATCGACCTTCGGGTCGACTTCTTCGACGAAATACTTGGTGGCCAGCCCACGCTGACCGAGGTACTGTTGAGCCCACTCCATGTTGAGGGGCTCGGATTTGCAAGTGCCCTTGCTCAGATCAACGCGCAGGATCTTTCGTGTCCATCCCATGTCAGTCTCCTTAGGCGCTGGCGCGCGGTTGAGTGTCGGTCTTGCCGGCCCACTGGCGCATCTTGTCGAGCCCGGTCCAGTCGGCATCGACGTAGGTGATGGCTCCGGTGGGACAGGCCGTGACGCAAGCGGGGTCGCCGCCGCAGAGGTCGCACTTCTGCACCTTGCCGGATTCCGCGACGTAATTGACCGTGCCGAACGGACAAGCAATGGTGCATACCTTGCAGCCGACACAGACATCCTCATGCACGACTTTGGCGCCGGTACCGGCGTCGATGCGGATGGCATCGACCGGGCAGGCGGTCATACACCAGGCTTCGGCGCATTGGGTACAGGTGTAGGGAACTTTGCGTCCGGCATGCTCGAAGTCGAAGACCTTGATCCGCGACTTGGAGATGTTGAACACTCCGTGATTCTCGAAGGAGCAGGCCATCTCGCATTGCAGACAGCCGGTACATTTGTTGGGGTCGATGTGCAACGATTTCTGCATGATGCCTCCTCTTATGGGTGATTCCTGAATATGCGAAAGCGTGCCTATTCTAGGCTTCAACAAATGATGTCATAGGAACTTTCGATGCTGCACTGCGATATCCTGCATTCTTCTTGGTCACGCAAGGAGGAATTCACGCACCGGCGCTACCTGCGCAGCATCCATCAGCATCGGTGCATGGCCGACGCCGGGCACTTCGACCAGCTTTGCGCGCGGTCCGCGCTCGCTCATCTGCAGCGCGGTATCGTGCGTCAGCAGATCGGACGCAACCCCGCGCAACAGCAGTGTCGGGCACGCGATACCGTCATACAGCGGCCATAGTTCGATGTCCTTGCCTTCGCTGGCGGCCTGCATCTCGCGAAATGGCTGGGCGATGCCCGGATCGTAGGCAAACTCCACCTTGCCGTCGGCGGCGGTGCGCGTCACATGCACAGTCAGGTGCCGCCACTGCGCGTCGGAGAAACTGCCGAAGGTTGCCGAAACAAAACGCACGAAGGCTTCGGCCTGCTCGATGCCGTCAAAGCGCGGCGCACTGCCCAGATACTCGCCGATCCGGCCCAACGAGACGGCGGCGATCACCGGGCCGACATCATTCAGGACCAGTCGCGTGATCGGGGTTTCCGGCTGGGAGGCCAGTGCCATGCCGATCAGACCACCCATCGAGGTGCCGACCCAATGCACCGTCTCCACGTTCAACCGCGCAAGCAGGTTCGTCATGTCCGCACAGTATTGCGGCAGCGCATACAGCGACTTGTTGCGCAGCCAGTCGCTGCGTCCACGCCCCACCACATCGGGGCAGACTACCCGGTAGTCCTCCGCCAGCGCCTGCGCCAAAAAATCGAAATCGCGCGAGCAGCGTGTCAGGCCATGCACGCAGACCAGCACTTTCGGATTGGCCGGATCACCCCACTCCACATAGGCCATGTGATGAAATCCTGCGGCACTGAGACACTTCACTTTTCCTTCACGCATTTCCACTTCTCCAATCAACGAGGCACCAACGCCGGCTCGTGCATTATTGCGATTTGTTCGCGCAATTCCAGAATCCGTTCTTCCCAGTAGCGATTCGTGGCAAACCACGGAAACGCCGCGGGGAAGGCCGGATCGTTCCAGCGCCGAGCAAGCCAGGCCGAATGATGCATCAGGCGAAGCGTGCGCAGGGCTTCGACCAGTTGCAACTCGCGATCGTCGAATTCACGGAACATTTCATAACCGGCCAGCACATGGCCGAACTGCCGCCCCATCTCTTCGGCATCGCCGGACAGCAGCATCCACAAATCCTGGATCGCCGGTCCCGTTCGGGCATCGTCGAAATCGACAAAATGCGGCCCGTCCTGCGTCCACAGTACGTTGCCGGCGTGGCAATCACCATGCAATCGTAGTTGCTGAACCTGGCCGGCGCGTTCGTAACATTCGCGCACGCCATCCAGCGCCTGATCCGCCACGCCGGCCCACACCGACTCAAGTTCGATCGGAATCACGCCGCTGTCGAGCAGCCAGTCGCGCGAATCGATGCCGAAACTCTGGATGTTCAGGGTTTCGCGCACCACGAAGGGCTCACGCGCACCGACCATGTGGATGCGGGCCATGAGCCGCCCCATCCATTCGAGTATCGGCGGCTCGCAAAACTCCGGCGCTCGCCCGCCTTGCCGCGGGAAAACCGAAAAACGGAAACCGCTGTGAACGAACAGGGTCTTGCCGGAAATCACCAAGGGGGACACCACCGGCAACTCATCGGCCGCCATGGCAGCGGTGAAAGCATGCTCCTCGGCAATCTGCGCATCGGTCCAGCGCCCGGGCCGGTAGAACTTGGCGATCACCGGTGCGCCGTCGTCGACCCCGATCTGCCAGACCCGGTTTTCGTAACTGTTGAGTGCCATCAGGCCGCCGTCGCAACGATAGCCGATACTTTCGATCGCGTCGAGAATGCGTTCCGGGTTCAGTCCGGCAAACGGAATCGTGTCGCTGTGAGTCATGGCAAGGCCGCTGGTGTTCGGGCGCCGATTATAGTTGCGGCCGGGCATGCCAGTACCGCCGCCGCAACTCGCGCTCATGACGGAAGCTCACGCCCTGCACGCCCAGACCGACTCTCACCGCCCCGTCCGCATCCGTACGGTGCAGGCGTGCGCCGCTTTGTAGGTCCGGCTGCCGTGATGCGGCGCCGTCATGGCATCCGTCGCCAGCGCGCCGGGATGACGCTTGAGCATCGCAGTTTCCGACACAGCCTCGATGTCCGAGGTCAGCAGCATCGACTTGCCACCCGCAGTCACGCGCAGCACACAACTCACGTCGTTGGTCTTGCGTGATAGCTGCTCAGGACCGGGGTGCAGCATGTCGAAGCGCACGCCATCCCAGAGCCAGAAATCTCCGTCGCGGCAAGGCTCCTGCGGTACCGGCTGCGCCGACAAGGCATGTTCGAAAGGTAGCGAAGCCTTCAGAATCGCCACCGGCAGCGCCGCCAGCACCGACGCCGCGCCGCCTTCATGATCCTTGTCGGCATGGCTGATCACCAGCGCATCCAGGCTGCGCACCCCCATCGCCCGCAGGTAGGGCGCGATGATGCGGTTGCCGCTGTCCGCGTCGGCCGAAAAAGCAGGCCCGGCATCGAACAGAAGATCATGCGTGGCGGTCTGCACATGAATCGCCAGGCCCTGTCCGACATCCAGCACGGTGAGTTCCGCTGCACCGGCTGCCGGGCGCGGCGGAGTGATGGTCAGCAATGGCAAGAAAGTCAGCAGCCCCAGCCAGCGTGCCGGAAAGCCGCGCGGCAACAGCAGCCAGACGCCACCCGCGAGTGCCAGCAGCACTGACCATGCCGGCGGCGCGGCCTGCTGCCACATGGCCAGCGGCAGCCCGCCGAGCCAGTCGATGAAGGCCATCAGCCAGACCGTGACGAGATGCGCAAGCGACAACAGCGGGTCAAGAAACGGCAAGGTACCGGCCAGCGCCAGCGGCGTGATGATGAAGCTGACGACAGGGATCGCGACCGCATTGGCCAGCGGCGAAACCAGCGAGAACTGCTGGAACAGCGCCAGCAGCGCCGGCAGCATGCCCAGCGTGACGGCCCATTGCGCGCGGCCCCACTCGACCAGCCAATGCGCAGGACCCAGCCGTCCGCTACCGATATGAAACAGAAGGGCCACCGCACCGAAGGAAAGCCAGAAACCAGCCGCCAGCACTGCCCACGGGTCGAGCAGCAATACGAGCAGCAGGGCCAGCAGCAGCACCCGCGAAGCCGCCAGTTCGCGGCCCCACAGGCGCGCGGCGGCCACCACGCCCAGCATGTACAGCGTGCGCTGCGCCGGCACCGCAAAGCCGGCCAGCAGACAATAGAAAAACGCGGCAAGGAATCCGCCAGCCGCCGCCGCATGCTGCGCCGGAAGCCGCAGCGGCAAGCGCGCCGAGCGCCGCCACAGCCAGTTGATCAGGGCATACGCCAACCCGGCAAACATCGTTATGTGCAAACCGGAAATACTCATCAAGTGGGTGATTCCGGTACGGGCGAAGGTCTGCCACAACTCGGCATCAATCGCCTGCTGGTCGCCGATGGCGAGCGCGATCAGGATCCCCGCATACGGCGCATCGGGCAAGGCCGCCCGAAAGCGATCGCGAATGTTTTCACGCAGCATTTCCCCGGCATAGCCCGGCCGCCACACCCGTGCCTCGATGCGCTCCGCACTGCGCGGACGTACATAGCCGGTGGCGCGAATGCCGCGCTCGAACAGCCATGCCTCGTAGTCGAAGCCGTGCGGATTGAGATTGCCATGGGGACGCTTCAGTCGCACAGTGAAGCGCCAGCGCTCACCGGCGCGGACGGGGATCAGCGGCGAGGCGTCATCGTCCGCGCCATCACGGCCGCGATACCAGGCGAGAGAAATCCGCGGCGGCACGCCCGCGCCGGCATCCTCCACGTCGAACTCAAAGCGCACGCCGCGCTCCAGCGCCTGCGGCAGGCCGGCAACCACGCCGCTCAGTTCGATGTCGCGACCCTCGACCGCGGCCGATAGTTCGTCGGCCAGGCGCAGATGGGCAAATCCTGCCGCCCAGACAAAGCCGAGCGCCGCCGCTGCCGCAACGAGCATTGGCGACGCAATGAATCGGCGTCTCCCAAGCGCCGTCCCCGGGGATACCGCTCCGCATAACTTTCGCAGCGCCAGCACCATGAGCGCGCCGATACCCAGCCCGCCAAGCCACTGCACGGCAGGCAGCGAGGCCTGTTGCTGCAACAGCCAGATACCGCCAGCGAAGGCCAAAACAAAAATGCGCATGGCCGACATTATGTCCCGGGCGGCAGCACGGGACGGTATCCCCCCGTGGGATATGTCCCCTG
>JAPLRA010000375.1:3281-4283 GCA_026399445.1 Sulfuritalea sp. | reverse complement strand
TTTTCATGGTCGGGGCCGACGCCTTTCTCGCAGACCAGGAAAATGCTGGCGCACAGGTCGGGGTACTCCTGGCCGAGGGCGTAGCAGCCATCTAAGTATTCGCGGGAGATGATGTCCGTTTGCAGCAGCCGGTCCCACTGAAAATTGGCCAGCGCCTTGAAGAAAATCCCTGAACGGTGCACTACCTTCAGGCCGGCGGCAACGGCGTCGCGTTCGAGGGTGGCGAGGGAATAGGTGCGGCGATGGCCGTGCTCAGCTTCGGCCGGCGTCACGGCTGTGTTGTGGGCGATCAGGCCCATCTTGACCGCTATCTGCCGCGAGGGAGCGTTGGCGTTGGGGCACGCCAGGAAGAAGCGGCCGTTCGCCGAGAGCCATTCGTCGTTGATACGCCGGAGCACGCCCGCCGGGTCGTCAATATGTTCCAGCACATGGGTCATCAGGATATTGTCATAATGATCCGCCAGTGTCGCCTGCTCGAAGGTGGCGTTGACGAATTTGACCTTCTCCCCTAGTTTGCGCCTTGCCTCCGCGACGGCTTCGGCCGACGCCTCGACGCAGGTGATGTCGTCGAAGCGGGGTTGCAGCCGCCGGGTGAATTCGCCCTCGTAGCAACCCAGCTCGAGCAGGCTTCCGGGACGGAAGAAAGGCTCGAAGGCGCGGATCATATAGGGATGCATGACGTCGAGGTCGAAGTTGTACACGTAGCGATCCTTGTCGGCGCTGGTCGAAGCAGTCAATTTCATTCTCCTGATTTATCCCGGTTCGCCATCCGGCTCAGTCATCGGGCGACTGGTCCATGACGGCGAGGCCAAATCCGTGCCGGCCGAATTCGTTGCCGTTGTAAAGCATGTAGTACTTGCCGTCCAAATCGAAGACGTGCGGATAGCATTGCATTTCCGAATCCCAGCCCGACTCCGCGACATCGATCCCGGCCTGGCTGTCGTCACGCGACCACTCGACGAGGTTGTCCGAAAACGCGTAGCCGATCCGGTAGGCATTGTC
>JAPLRA010000375.1:0-3252 GCA_026399445.1 Sulfuritalea sp. | reverse complement strand
AGGTGATCCCATCGATCGAGGTGGCGTGGGCGATCTTGTACACGCGATCGGGCGCTTGGTCTTCGGCAAACTTCTTCCAGCGGATGCCGAAGATGTACCACATGTGAAACTGCCCGCCTTCGCGGCGCACGAAGGCGTCCGCCACAAGGAAGGGCTCGCGCAGCGAGGCCGCCATCACCGGGCCACTTCCCAGCTTGCGAAAGCTCAGCCCCTCGTCGTCGCTGATGGCGAGGCCGATGGAGGCATCGGCCGAGACAGAGACCTTGCGGTTCCATCCCGTCGTATAGGCCAGTACGCGGTTGCCGTCCCGCAGCACATGGGCCGGAAATATTCCATGCTCGTCGAAACAGCCCAGACCGCCCAGTTCGATCACCGTGTGGCGCGAGACGCCGAGGATGCCTTGCAGCTTCCGGTCGAAGTCGACGAAGGCGACATGGCTCAGGTACTTCCCGACGCTGTCCCTCACCCGCGTCGAGAAATAGATTCTGACGCGATCTTCTAGCACCAGCGCCTGTGGCGATTGGGCGAATTCGTGGCAGTTGTGCGGTAGCGAGTGCTCCGCCGGATCGAAGATCCTTCCGAGCCGGATCCACTTCACAGGCGGCTCCAGTCCCGGGGTCCGATCAGTCGCGCCAGGCCGATGCCAGCGCGGCCCATTTCGTTGCCCTGGTAGATCATGTAGGTCTCGCCATCAAGAGCGAAGACGTGCGGATAGTTCACCATTTCCGAATCCCAGCCGTCTGGCGACACATGCATTCCGGCCATGTCGTCGCGGCGGTCCCAGTTCGTCATGTCGGAGGAGGAGGCGTAACCGATGCGGTAGCCGCCCTCCCGGCTTCGGTAGTTGTGGACGTCCCGGTAGGAAAAAAACATGTGGTATTTCCCGTCCTGAAACAGAACGTCGGGGCAGGCCTGGCATTCATGTTCGCCGAGACGGGCTGCGATCAGATCCCTTCCGGACTTGACCCACTCGATGCCGTCGTCGGAGGCGGCCATGCGGATCCGGTACACGGGTTCCGGTCTGCCTTCGGTGCGCAGCCACTGCTTGCCCGAGACGTACCACAGGTACCACTTGCCGCCGTAGCGCCGGATGCGCGGGCTGCCCAGCAGGAAGGGTTCGTCGGGGCTGTAGGAGAGCACCGGGCCGTCACCGAGGCGGGTGAAGGTGTTGCCTCCGTCTCGGCTCACCGCGAGGCCGATGGCGGCATTGAATGGGACTGACTCGCAGCGGGTCCATCCGGCGTAATAGGCGCGCACTTCGCCGCCGTCGCGGATCACCGAGACTGGGTAGGTGCCGAACTCGTCGAAGCTGCCGCAGCCGCCGAGTTCCAGAACCGGCCTGGGGCAGACCTTGAGAATCCTGAGCGGATTGCCGCGGTCGAGGTCGATCCACGAAATGAAGCTCAGATACTGGCCATCCGCACCGGGCGCGGGTCGGGAGCAAAAATAGACGCGGACGAAATCGTCGAATATCAGCGCCGAAGGAGACTGCGCATACTCCTTCATCCAGCTTCCGTCCCCGAGGTCCCGGGGATCGAACAGCTTGCCGAGTTTTTTCCATTGCAGCATCGCGCCGTCCCCGGTCAGTTCAGTCTGCCAGCCGGCGCAGCGTCCTGGCACCTGTCTTCAGACCGCCGTAGTAGTAGTCGCCGAATCCGGCGGCCTCCATCAGGTCGAACACCGGCTGCATGTCGTATTCCACCCTGTGCAGGTGAAACTCCTGCCCGTCATGGGTGGCGAAGGCAGCGCGCGGGTCGCCGTCGCGAGGCTGGCCGACGGAGCCGGGATTGCAGTAGGTCTTGGCGCCGTAATGTTCGAGCGCCTGAATATGGGTATGTCCGGAAACGAAGGCGTCGCCGGCCAGCCTGGTGAAATACTCGGCGCCAGGCTTGATGTATTCGTCGATGGGATCGCCCCACCCGCCATGCACCATGTGAATGTCGCCGATCCGCATTTGCACCGGCAGCGTCCGCAGCCATTCGACGTGCCCCGGATCGATGATGCCGCGCTGATAGACCAGGCAGTCATTGACGCTTTTAGACCGCGGGCAGAAGCCATCGCCGGCCATGTACCAGTCGTGGTTGCCCATGACGGCGGGAATGCCGCGTTCCCGCAGTTCGCGGCAGCATTCGTTAATCTGCGTGTAGTAGCCGACGACATCCCCCGCGCAATACACCTGCGAGATACCGAGTCTGTCCAGTTCGGCGAGGACTGCGGAAAGGGCCGGGTAATTGCCGTGGATGTCAGAAATGAAGGCTATCGTCATAGAAGATGAAATCCTCGGTGTAGCGGACTGCTTTGCCGCGCCTCAGGATGGGCTGCTCGGGTTTCTGCCGCGCCAGGAACCAGTCCGCCGCCATCGCGCTTTCGTTGTAGCCGAAAGCGGTCCGGATCGATGTCGCGGAAGAGATCCTGGGGTTGATTTCAAGCAGACGGATGCCGTCGGCGCATCGCCGGAACTGAAAATTGGTCGGTCCCAAGGGACGAAAAGCCGCGCACAGTTCGAAGAGGCTTGCCATGAACTCGTCGCTGGTCGTTACCTCGGCCTTTTCCGTGTATCCGTCCTTCGACAGCTTGCGCCTGAGGGTCATGCAGGCGTGAAATCCCCCATCGCCGTCACAGAAGGCCGAGGTCGTGAATTCCTCCTCGTCGTTGCCCACGATAGGCTGCGCCATCAGTTTCGGCCCGATGTCCTCCTTGTGGCGGATGAAGTCCGTCTCGGATTCGATCCGCACGATGCCCCTGGCGCCGAATCCGCGCCGCGGTTTGAGCAGGAAGGGAAGGCCATAGCGCTCCGCCAGCCCGGCGAAATCCGCGGCGAGCGAGCTTTCGATCCGGCAGGCCAGCCCGAGGTCGCGCAAGCGCTCGTGGAACAGCCATTTGTCCTTGGACAAAGCCACCAGCTCCGGATTGTTCAGCAAGGCGAGCGCGCCGCTCCCCGCAATCGCGGCGGCATGCGCGGTCCATTCGTAGAGATCGATTTCTATGCCGGGCACGATGAGGTCGACACGGTGCTTCCGGATCGTGTTCAGCAGCCATTCGATGTAGGATGGGTGCTCGGTATGTGGGGCAAGTTCGAAGACGTCGCAGAAACCCGGCGCCACCGAGTCGTCGTGGATCGACGACCCGACCAGGCGGAGATCCTGGCCCGAGGCTTTGAGGGAGCGGAGAATGCCGTAGCCGACGATGCCGCTCGCCCCGGAGACCAGTATGGTCCTCATCTGGCCATCCTTCTGTGCGCCGCTTCCATTT
>JAPLRA010000421.1 GCA_026399445.1 Sulfuritalea sp. | reverse complement strand
GGGATTTCTTGTTCTGCTGTACAGCCATTTCGCTACTCCTTGTTTCAATGCTTCTTCAAAGCGGCCAGCGCCGAAAACGGCGATGATCCATGTTCACTTGCGTTCGCCAGGGGCGATTCGCAGTGCTCGTGCCGCGGCGCGATGGGCAGCGCCAGCAACACTTCATCCTCAATCAGCGACAGCACATTCAGTTCGCCTTCAGCTGCTATGGCATCCGTGCTGTCATCCTCCAGATCGTCATCCGGCCAATCCTCGCCGGGTGCAATGAGCTGCAGGCAGCTGTGGATACTCAGCGAAAACTCCACCCCGCCCAGACATCTCTGGCAACACAACACCGGTTCGCCCGTGACATCCAGCTGCAGCCACGACTTGCCCTGTTCGTCCCGCCAGCCTTCGAGCCGAACCGACAGGAAACCGTCTGTCGTGGTCAGCACGTCTGCCAGACGCGGCAATCCAGCCAAAGCAACCCTACGATCCAGCACCCCGCCACTGCGTGCGAACTCGAGACCGTCTATAACCGTTCCGGCAATTGAATCAGACACGGACAGGGGCTCGCGACACAAACGGTGAATGTTATCATGCCCGACCCTCTCTTTTCAAGTCCGAAACATGGCTCGCCGCCTCGTTCTTGCCTCAACCTCGCCCTTCCGCCGCGAACTTCTGACTCGCCTGCAGATCCCCTTTGAAATCGCCGACCCGAAAACCGACGAGTCGGCGCTGGCCGGCGAAAGGCCCGAAGCCACCGCCAAACGCCTCGCCGAAGCTAAAGCTCGAGCAGTTGCCGCGCGCTATCCCGACGCCCTGATCATCGGTTCCGACCAGGTGGCCGCCAGCAACGGCCAGCGCTTCGGCAAACCGGGCAGCCGCGAGAATGCCATCGCTCAGTTGCGCCTGATGCGGGGAAAAGAGGTGATCTTCCATACCGGACTGTGCCTGCTCGACAGCGCCACCGACCGCGTGCAAGTGCGCTGCATTGACACTCAGGTCGGTTTTCGCGACCTGAGCGATGCCGAAATCGAGTCCTATCTCGACAAGGAAGATGCGCTGAACTGCGCCGGAAGCGCGAAATCCGAAGCATTGGGTATCTCTCTTCTCTCCTACCTGCGCGGCGACGACCCCAACGCCCTGATCGGACTGCCGCTGATTGCCCTGTGCAACATGCTGCGCGCCGAAGGCCTGGCCCTGCCCTGACACGCCATGCCCGGCACGCTCTGGCTTCTGCCTGTGGCCCTCGGCGACACACCGTGGGAGCACTATTTGCCGCCGGCCACCCGCGAAGCCGTCTGTCGGCTGAGCCATTTTGTGGCCGAAAACGCCAAGACGGCGCGCGCCGAATTGAAGCGCGTCGGCCATCCCGTGCCCTTGCGCGAACTGGCGATCGAGCAGTTGCCTGAGACGCTCACTACCAAGGACATCGAGCACTTGCTGGCGCCACTCCTCGCAGGCCACGACCTGGGCCTCATGTCCGAAGCCGGCTGTCCCGCGGTGGCCGATCCGGGTGCCTTGCTGGTGCGCCGCGCGCATGAGCTGGGCATCGTGGTCAAGCCGCTAGTGGGCCCATCGTCGCTACTGCTGGCGCTGATGGCCTCGGGGCTGGATGGCCAGCGCTTTGCCTTTCATGGCTATCTGCCGGCGCGCGAGCCCGAGCGCAGCCGCCGCATCGCGGAACTTGAAAGCGAATCCGCCCGCCTCCAGCAAACCCAGATATTCATCGAAACTCCCTACCGCAACCACGCCTTGTTCAATGCGCTGCTGCTGGCCTGCCGCCCGAAAACCCGTCTTTGT
>JAPLRA010000342.1 GCA_026399445.1 Sulfuritalea sp. | reverse complement strand
TGTCCGCCGCCTGCAGCAGCGGATAGCCGAGAAAGCCGTAGGTCGTCAAATCCTTGTGGGTCAGCTTCTCCTGCTGATCCTTGTAGGTCGGCACGCGCTCCAGCCAGCCCAGCGGCGTCATCATCGACAGCAGCAGATGCAGTTCGGCGTGCTCCGGCACCTTGGACTGGATGAAGATGGTCGCCTGCGAGGGATCGACGCCAGCCGCCAGCCAGTCGATGATCATGTCGTTGGCGTTGTCGGTGATCGTGCCCGGCTCGTCGTAGGCGGTGGTCAGGGCATGCCAGTCGGCAACAAAGAAGAGGCAGGGATACTCGTGCTGGAGCTTGATCCAGTTGGCAAGCACGCCGTGATAGTGGCCGAGGTGGAGCCGCCCGGTGGGGCGCATGCCGGAGAGAACTTTTTCTGCGTACATTTCAAAAACCGAAAAGGGTTCGAATCAGGCTGTTGAACAGCCACAACAAGGGCCTCAGGATGGTATCAAGCACCCCCAGGAACAGCAATGCCAGCAAGATGGGGAAACCCCAGCGTTCCAACTGCGAAAACTTCCAGGCCGCGCGATGAGGCAACAAGCTCACCACGATTCGGCCACCATCCAGCGGCGGCAAGGGCAGCAGGTTCAGCACCATCAGGACGCCATTGACGCTGATGCCGACCCGGGCCATTTCCTTCAATGCTTCCGCGTAGGCGAATTCCGGACTTCCAACCGCCAGCTTCAAGACCAGCGCCCAACCCAGCGCCATGAACAGATTCGCCCCCGGCCCGGCCGCCGCCACCCAGAGCATGTCCTGCTTGGGGCGCCGCAATCTGCCGAAGTCCACCGGCACCGGCTTGGCCCAGCCGAACAACAAGCCCCCTGCCGAAAGCAACAGTATCAGCGCCGGGACCAGCAGGGTTCCCACCATATCCACATGCCGCAGCGGATTCAGGCTGATGCGCCCCATCTGCCATGCCGTCGGGTCGCCGAAATGCCGCGCTGCGTAGCCGTGCGCCGCCTCATGCAGCGTGATGGCAAAGATGATCGGCAGGGCGGAAATCGCCAGCGTCTGAATGAAATTCATGGGAGAAGGAGATTTTAACAGACCGGGTCATGCCAGCCCGAAAGGTTCCAGCGGTCCTTGACCGGCACGCACGAGTTCCGGCTGCGCGCTCGTCAGGTTGATGACGGTGGTCATTTCCGTGCCGCAACCGCCGGCATCGATCACCAGATCGAGCAGCTTTTCCAGGTGCTGGCGTATCTCGTCGGCATCTGCCAGCGGCGCCTCGGCACCCGGCAGAATCAGGGTTGACGTGAGCAGCGGTTCGTCCAGTTCTTCCAGCAGCGCCAGCGCCAGCGGATGATTCGGCACGCGCAGACCGATGGTCTTGCGCTTGGGATGCAGCAGGCGACGCGGCAGTTCCTTGGTGCCTTCGAGGATGAAGGTATAGCTGCCCGGCGTTGTGGCCTTCAGCAGTCGATACTGCGCGTTGTCGACCCGCGCGTAGGTGGCGATCTCGGAAAGGTCGCGACCCATCAACGTGAAATGATGCCGCTCGTCGACGCCGCGTATGCTGCGAATCCGGTCCAGCAAGGGCGCGTACCCCGCCACGCCGGCCAGCGAATAGGCGGCATCTGTGGGCAACGCGATCAGGCCGCCGCTCCTGGCAATCTCCGCCGCCTGCTTGATCAGGCGAGGTTGCGGATGTTCCGGATGGATATGAAATAGCTGTGCCATGGATTATGCGTACCGAACGAGGGTCAGTCAGACCAACTGAGACCAGACGGGCGTCAGATCCTCGGGTAGGTCCGGCAGCTTGCCTAGATCGATCCAGCTTTCGCCCGGCCCGTGAAAATCCGAGCCGCGCGAAGCGAGAAAGCCAAACTCGCGCGCGATGCGCGAGAACTCGCGCACCTCGTCATCCTTGTTGGAACCCGACAGAACCTCGATGCCCCGTCCGCCGAGATCCTTGAATGCGCAGAACAATTCTTTTCGCTCTGCCTTCGACAGCCGGTAGCGACCCGGATGGGCGATCACCGCCGTACCGCCAGCGCCGACTATCCAGCGCAGCGCGTCCTCCAGCGTCGCCCAGGCATGTTCGACGTAGCCCGGCTTGCCTTTGGCCAGCCAATAGTCGAACACCGACTTGACGTCCTTTGCATGCCCCTGCTCGGCGATGTAGCGGGCGAAATGCGAACGGCTGACCAGCGCCGGATTGCCGGCATGGCGCAACGCACCTTCGTAGGCGCCATGAATGCCGACCTTGTCCAGTTCTGCCGCCATGCGTCCCGCACGCGCGTCGCGGCCGCTCCTGACCTGGCGCAGGCCCTCGATCAGCGCGGCATTGGCGGAATCGACGCCGAGCCCGACGATATGCACGGTCTGGTCGTCGCCCCAGGAAATCGACACCTCGACTCCATCGACAAAGCGCAAACCGATGTCGTCGGCCGCCGCGCGCGCTTCGGCCAATCCGCCAAGCTCATCGTGGTCGGTCAGCGCCAACAGTTCCACGCCGTTGCCGGCGGCGCGTCGCACCACGTCTGCCGGAGCAAGCAGCCCGTCGGACACTGTCGAATGGCAGTGGAGATCGGCGTTGAGCGCCTTCATGGGACGAAAAATTCCTCGATCAGGTGCGCAACCTGTTGCGACTGGTCATGATGCAGGTTGTGCCCGCATTCCTGCAGCGTCACCTCGCGTACGTCACGAAAACACGCTATCCGGCTGCGATACTCCGCCGAATCGACGGCAAACAGCTGCTTGAAGATGAATGAGTCGGCGGCCGTCACCCAGAGCACCGGGGCCGTCACCTGGCGCCAGATCGCCATCATTTCCTCGACCCGGTAGATGATCGGATTGACCCAGCGATGGAAGGGGTCGGCCGCCAGATGAATGCCCCCCGCGCCGTCGTCTTCACCCATGTGTTCGGCGAGAAACTGTGCCTTCGCGTCCGACAGGCGCGGATTCTCCTTCTGCAGCCGCGCAGCAAATGCCGCCCGGTCGGGATAGGAACGGAAGGTTGGCGTATCGCGCAGCTGATCGAGCCAGTTTGCATAGCGTTCCGGTGCCTCTTCGGAGGCATAGCGGCGCAGGCCCAGCCCCTCGAGATTCACCACGCCGGAAACCCGCGCGGGTCGAATCCCTGCATAGATACAGGCGGCATTGCCGCCCAGACTGTGCCCAACCAGGCGCACCGGCGACTGCGGCGAATAGTGGTCGAGCAAGGCGTCGAGATCGGCAATGTAGTCGGGGAACCAGTACACATCGTCATTCCACTCGGACAAGCCGAAGCCGCGCCAATCGGGCGCCAGCACGCGCCAATCGCGTTGCAATGCATCGACGACGAATTGAAAGGAAGCCGACACATCGCACCATCCATGCAGAAGAACCAGAAGCGGCGCCGATTCCGGTCCCCACGTGCGCACGTGGAGGCGCCGGCCGCGCACTTGAACAAACTCGGATTCACACGTTTTCATGCCGGCATTTTACCAGCGCGGGGAAGCGCCTATTCCGGAATGACAGCCGTGGCCTCGATCTCGACACGCGCTGCATCTTCGATCAGGCCGCAGACCTGCACCGCAGTCATCGCCGGAAAATTGCGCCCGATCACCTCGCGATACACCTCACCGAGCTTCGGAAAGGCCGCGACATACTCGCGCTTGTCCACCACATACCATGTGATGCGCACCAGATGTTCGGGCTTGCCCCCGGCTTCGGCGAGTATGGCCACGATGTTCTGCAGCGCCTGCCGTGCCTGCAGTACCAGATCGCTGCTGTGGAAAAGACACTGGCCGTCCCATCCGATCTGACCACTGATGTGTATCGTACGGCCGCGAGCGGCAATCCCGTTCGAGTAGCCTCTGGGGGCCGTCCATCCAGCCGGCTGGAGCACCTGGTGGTCGGGCGTATCGCCACTTTCCTGAGCATTCGTTTTCAATTGGCCTCCTGATCTAATTCCTGCCTGAATCCGTTCCCGCTTCTTTCAGCAATTCGCGGGCAATGATCAACTTCTGCACTTCGGTTGCGCCTTCATAGATGCGCAGCGCCCGAATGTCCCGGTACAGCTTCTCCACCGGGGCCTCGCTGACGACGCCAAGTGCGCCGAGAATCTGCACCGCAGCGTCGATGACCTGCTGCGCCGACTCGGTGGCCACCATTTTTGCCATCGCCGCTTCCTTCGTCCCCGCGCGGCCCTGATCGCGCAGCCAGGCCGCGCGATAGACCAGCAAGGCCGACGCATCGATGGCGGCGGCCATGTCGGCGAGCTTGGCCTGCGTCAGTTGAAAATCGGCCAGCACGTGATCGAACATCCGGCGCGAGCGGGCATGCCGCAAAGCTTCGTCCAGTGCGCGGCGGGCGAAGCCGAGGGCGGCGGCCGCCACCGAGGTTCGGAAGATGTCGAGCGTGCGCATCGCGATCTTGAAACCCTGGCCTGCATCACCCAGCCGCTGCGCAGCCGCAACGCGACAATCCTTGAAACTCAGGCGAGCCAAGGGATGCGGCGCAATGACCTCGATGCGCTCGGCGATCTCCAAACCCGGCGTATCCGCATCAACGATGAAAGCCGTGATCCCTCGTGAGCCTGGCGCCTCTCCGCTGCGGGCGAACACCACATAGAAATCCGCAATGCCGCCGTTGGAAATCCAGGTCTTCTCGCCGTTGAGGACATAGCCGTCACCGTCTTGCCGCGCCGCGCATTGCATGGCGGCGACGTCGGAACCCGCATTGGGTTCGGACAGCGCGAACGCAGCGATCGCCGATCCGGCAGCAACGCGGCCGAGATACTCGCGTTTCTGCGTCTCGTTCCCGTGCAGTGTGATCGCGCCGCTGCCCAGGCCCTGCATGGCAAAAGCGAAATCCGCCAAACCCGAGTGCCGCGCCAAGGTTTCGCGGATCAGGCAAATACTGCGCGTATCGATGTTCTCCGCATTACCCCCGTAGGCCATGCCACCGATGGCATGGCGCAACCATCCGCCATCTCCCAACTGCTTCACCAGCGCGCGACAGGCTTCGTCCGTGGCCTGTCCGCGAGCGTGGGACGCATCGTCGAGCTTCTCCGCAGCCCATCGCTCCAGCGCAAGCGCCAGTTCCCGGTGCTGCGGTTCCAGGAAAGGCCAGTCGAGGTATTGGGTATCGGCCACGACTCAGTCGCCTTCAAAGACCGGCTTCTGTTTCGCAACAAATGCGTGGTAGGCGCGATGGAAGTCGTTGGTCGCCATGCAGATCGCCTGAGCCTGTGCTTCCGCCTCGATGGCCTCATCAACGCCCATGTTCCATTCCTGCTGCAGCATCTTCTTGGTCATGCCGTGAGCGAAGGTCGGGCCGCTCGCCAGGTCCTGCGCCAGCTTCAGCGCTTCTGCACACAAAGCGTCCGGTTCGCACAGACGATTGAAGAAGCCCCAGCGCTCGGCTTCCTCGCCGCCCATGGCACGCCCGGTCATCAGCAGTTCGGTGGCGCGGCCCTGCCCGATCATGCGCGGCAGCATGGCGCAGGCGCCCATGTCGCAACCGGCCAGACCGACCCGGCTGAACAGAAACGCAGTCTTGGCCCGCGCGGTTCCCAGCCGCAGGTCCGAGCCGAGCGCCAGCAAGGCGCCGGCCCCGGCGCAGATACCGTCGATGGCGGCAATCACGGGCTGCGGGCAGGCGCGCATGGCCTTGATCACATCGCCGGTCATGCGCGTGAAGGCCAGCAGGCCGGGCATGTCGAGCTCGGTCAGCGGCCCGATGATCCCGTGCACATCGCCGCCCGAGCAGAAATTGCCGCCCTCTCCCGTCAGCACCACGGCGCTGACATCGCTGGCGTAGCTCAGATTGCGGAACAGGTCGCGCAGTTCGGCGTAAAGGTGAGCGGGTTCTTGCGCTCGGGACGATTGAGGCTGACGACGGCCACTGCGCCTTCCATGCGATAGCTGAAGTGCCGCGCCTGATAGTCCTGCAGGCTTTGCCGGTTGCCCGGGAGTTCATGCGGCTTGCCCGCAAGGTGTTTCATTCGTCGCTCCTTTGCATGCCGTGTTTCAGGCGTCGAGCGCAAGCTGCGCCGCGCGGTCGAGATTGCGTTCAAGCTGCAGCCGGCCGCCCTGATACTGCTGCGGCCAGGCGATGTCCTTGAAGCCGAGTTCGGCAGCGGCATGCAGCGTCCAGGCCGGGTCGGCCAGATGCGGACGCGCCAGCGCACACAGGTCGGCTCGCCCTGCCGCGATGATGGAGAACGGCACCTGGAACATGCGGCCATAGACGGGTGCTTCGTCCTTGCTGACCTGACCCGAGGAAACATGAATGATGTCGGCGCCCGCCGCCTTGAACAGGCCGGCGACGACGACGGCATCCTCCGGCGTCGTGCCGCCGGGTACCCAGTCGTGGGCGGAGATGCGCACCGACATGGGCTTTTCTGCCGGCCAGACCTCGCGCATGGCACGGAACACTTCCAGCGGATAGCGGCAGCGGTTCTCCAGGCTGCCGCCGAACTCGTCATTGCGCCGGTTGGTCAGCGGCGAAATGAAGGACGACATCAGATAGCCGTGGGCGGCATGAAATTCGATCATGTCAAAGTCGGCGCTGGCGGCACGGCGAGAACGGCACCTGGAACATGCGGCCATAGACGGGTGCTTCGTCCTTGCTGACCTGACCCGAGGAAACATGAATGATGTCGGCGCCCGCCGCCTTGAACAGGCCGGCGACGACGACGGCATCCTCCGGCGTCGTGCCGCCGTTCGCGTGTACGAAATCGACGATGCGCTTCCAGGCATCGCGCTGCTGATCGTTCCAGATTCCGGTGCATCCGGGTGTGATGCGCGCATCCGCCGAGATACAGGTCATTTCGGTAATGATCAGTGCGGCTCCGCCCATGCCGCGGCTGCCGTAGTGCACCAGATGAAAGTCACCTGGCAGGCCGTCCCGAGCCGAATAGGTGCACATCGGCGCAACCACGACACGGTTGGCCAGCGTCAAATCGCGCAGCTTGAAGGGGGTGAACATCGGCGGCACCGGATCGGCAGCCGCCGCTGGCGACAGCCCGCATGTTCCCGCAAACCAGCGATCGACGCGGGCCGCGTAGGCCGGATCGCGCAGCTTCAGGTTGGCATGACCCACGCGCTGGCTGCCGGTGAGCAGCGAAAAGGCAAACTGCTCGGGCTCCAGGCGTACATAGCGTTCGATGTTCTCGAACCAGACCATGCGATTGCGCGCCGCGCTTTGCAGCTTGAGCGCCTCGACTTCGCGCTCGGCCTGATAGCGCGCCAGAGCAGCCGGCACATCGTCCTGGCCGTTGCCGAGCACCTGCGCCAGCGCAATTGCATCCTCCATCGCCAGCTTGGTGCCGGAGCCGATCGAAAAATGCGCGGTATGCGCGGCATCGCCGATCAGCACGATGTTGTCCTTGAACCAGCGCTCGCACAGCACGCGATTGAACTTGAGCCAGATCGCCGAGCCGCGCAGATGGCTGGCATTGGAGACCAGCGGCTGGCCGTCGAGCAGATCGGCAAACAGCTTTTCGCAAAAGGCGATCGACTGATCGGGCTCCATCTTGTCGATGCCGGCCTTGAGCCAGGTCTCTTCCGGGGTCTCGACGATGAAGGTCGACCATTCCTCGTCAAAGCGATAGGCATGCAGGTTGAACCAGCCCCACTGCGTCTGCTTGAAGGCAAAGGTGAAAGCGTCCAGCTTCTTGCGGGTGCCGAGCCAGATGAAGCGACACTTGCGCTGGTCGACGCGCGGATTGAAGTGATCGCTGTACGTGTTGCGGGTGGCCGAAAAAACGCCGTCGGCGCCGACCACCAGATCGTAGTTCCGCGCATAGTCGTCCGGATCCCTGAACTCCGTCTCGAATTCGAGGCGCACACCAAGTTCCGTGGCGCGCTTCTGGAATATCCCGAGCAGCTTCCTGCGCGCAATGCCGCAGAAGCCGTGCCCGCCGGACGTGATCCGGCGATCCTTGAAGAATATGTCTATGTCGTCCCAGTGACGGAAGTTGCGCTCGATCTCCGCGACCACCACCACATCGGCCTGCCGGAAGCCGTCCATGGTCTTGTCGGAAAAGACGATGCCCCAGCCAAAGGTATCGTCGGCACGATTGCGCTCGAGCACCACAATGTCGCTGGCGGGATTGGCCTTCTTCATCAGGATCGAGAAGAACAGTCCGGCGGGGCCCCCGCCCAGGCAAACGATGCGCATTGGAATCTCCACGAGCGGCGAAGTACCCACTCTCTTTTTATTTTATATTTCAAGCATTAACCGCGTCAACCCTGAACCGGACCGTATCGCCATGGCAATGCGCCACCGCATCTCTGCCGCTGCGGGCTGCACCGCATTTTGATCGAATAGAATGCGACTTTGCCACTTTTCCCAGCCATTTTGCTTCCTCAACGGAAATGAATACCCTCTTTGTTACCGGCGGCGCCGGATTCATCGGTTCGGCGCTGATTCGCCTGCTGATCGCCGAAAGCGACTGGCGGATCGTCAACATCGACAAGCTGACCTATGCCGGCAACCTCGAATCCCTGGCCGAATTGGCCGACTTGGGCGACCCGAAGCGCCACATTTTCAGCCGCACCGACATCTGCGACAGGGCGACGCTGGACTCCCTGTTCGAGGAGCACCAGCCCGCCGGAGTGATTCACCTCGCCGCCGAGTCGCATGTCGACCGTTCGATCCACGGCCCCGGAGACTTCATCGAAACCAACATCAGCGGCACCTACACGCTGCTCGAAGCGGCGCGCGCTTACTGGTCCGCACTCGAAGCAGCGCCCAAGGCGGCTTTCCGCTTCCATCACGTATCGACTGACGAGGTTTTCGGCTCGCTGGGCCCGGCAGAAGAAGGCGGCGGCCTGTTCATCGAGACCAGCCCCTACCAGCCGAATTCGCCCTACTCCGCCTCCAAAGCTGCCTCCGACCATCTGGTGCGCGCCTGGCATCACACCTACGGCCTG
>JAPLRA010000002.1 GCA_026399445.1 Sulfuritalea sp. | reverse complement strand
GGATGCAGCCGGTCCTGCTCGCGGTCGATCAGGTCGTTCATGACATACACGGCGGAGGCCAGCAGGCAGAAGGCGGCAAACGCCGCCAGCGCCTGGCCGAGCTTGACCGGATCGGTCCAGGCATGACCGAACAGCAGTCCGACGAAAACGAAGCCGTTCTTGAGCCACTGGTGGGGGCGCAGCAAACGCAACAGCGGCATCATCATCGACGGCATGCTTCCCCCGGAAAATATCGATCGCACATGTAGCAGGCCGTTTGCGGCAACCAGGCCGGAACCGCATAGTACTTCTGCCGGACGCCGGCGAGCACGCCATTGCGGTAGGCCGCGTAGTCGAAGCCCTCGCCTTTCACGCGCCAGAAACGCGCGCCGCGTATCTCGAAGCTGTCGACACTGACCTCGCGGAAATACTTGCGGTAGTCGTCCAGGTTCGGCGCCGACTTCCTCAGGATCAGGATGTTGCGGCCCGCCAGCGTACGGAAATCAGTGACCAGATCGTCGTGCCGGGCGTGGCTCGACCCCTCGCCGAAGACGATCACATATTGGCGCAGGTTATAGCCCAGCGTCACGGCATTCGAATAGCCGTCCATCGCCAGCACCCAATCTTTCCGGTAAGGCTGCAATTCCCGGGCGAGCGCCTGATGCTCGAAAGTCAGCACCGAGCCGGCGCAGGCTCCCGGGGTTCAGGCGCAGCGCCAGCCAGATCAGGGTGAAGGGCACGACGGAAAGCACCCAGTGCAGGCCGATCTGCTTGACCAGCGAGAGGACGGCGAAGAGCAGAAAGGGCAGCCAGGCGAGGGTTGTCAATGCCGGCGAAATTGAAAACTCGGCGCTCGCGATACGGCGATTGCGCCACGCCAGCCACAGCACCGGCGGCCCCAGTACAGAGATCAGCATCACGGCATACAGCAGCGGAGTCCTGATCGACCAGCCTGCATCGCCATGACGATTGACGAAGTTGAACATGTAGTTCGGCCAGCAGCTGCCGCTGTTCCACCACGCCATCAGCGCGAGTGCGGGCAGGGTGCAGGCATAGGCGATGGCCAGCCCGGCAAGCGCGCCCGATTTGCGCCGCCGCAGCACATCCACCAGGTAGGCGAAGCCCAGAATCGCAGCGAAATACTTGGAGAGCACCGCCCCCGCCAGCAGCAGGCCGGCGGCCAGATACCAACGCGGCGCATCGTCGCGGGAAGCGCGAATCCATGCCAGACCGGAAAACACGCTGAAATAGATCAGCGGGGCATCGGTGGTGACGAACACATTCCAGACATTCACCGGCGCCAGAAGAATCAGCGTGGCCACCCACAGCCGGCGTTCCTCGCTGACGCCGGCAAGCAGTCGCGGCAGCGCCCAAAGCACGGCGAGGGCCAGCACCGCCGGCTGCAGGATGACGGGCAGGCGCAGCCACCATTCCGCATCGGTCACCATCATCAGCGCTGCAAACAACCAGCCGATCATCGGCGGATGGTCGTAGTAGCCCCAGTCCGGTTTCCAGCCCCACCAGATGAAGTACGCCTCGTCGCCGGTGATCGGAAAGGCTGCCGCCAGCCAGAAGCGAAAGACCAGCGTGACGACCAGCAACGCAGCAAACAGGCGACCGGTCATGCGCTTGCGACTACCTGTCGGCCAATGCGACGCGGCGACCCTTCACCGCTTTGGCCAGAATGTCCAGCACCACCAGCGTGTCATCCCAGCCGAGGCAGGCATCGGTGACGGAGACACCATATTCGAGCGGCTTGCCGGGCGTCAGGTCCTGCCGGCCTTCGTTGAGATGCGACTCGATCATGACGCCGAAGATGCGGTCGTCGCCAGCAGCCATCTGGACGCCGACATCCCGCGCGACATCGATCTGGCGCTTGAACTGCTTGCTGCTGTTGGCGTGCGAAAAATCGATCATGACGCGTGCCGCGAGGCCGGACTTGCCCAGTTCGGTACAGGCGGCATCGACCGATGCCGCGTCGTAGTTGGTGGCCTTGCCGCCGCGCAGGATCACATGGCAATCCTCGTTGCCGTTGGTCGAGACGATGGCCGAGTGGCCCGCCTTGGTCACCGACAGGAAATGGTGCGGGCTGGCCGCGGCCTTGATCGCATCGACAGCGATCTTGATGTTGCCGTCGGTACCGTTCTTGAATCCGACGGGGCACGACAGGCCCGAGGCCAGTTCGCGATGCACCTGCGATTCCGTGGTGCGCGCGCCGATGGCGCCCCAACTGATGAGGTCCGCCGTATATTGCGGCGTGATCGTGTCAAGGAATTCGGTGCCGCAGGGCAGGCCGAGTTCATTGATTTCCCACAGCAGCTTGCGCGCCAGGCGCAGGCCGTCGTTGATCCGGAAGCTGCCGTCCATGCGCGGATCGTTGATCAGGCCCTTCCAGCCCACCGTGGTGCGCGGCTTCTCGAAATACACCCGCATCAGGATCAGCAGGTCGTCGGCCAGGCGCGTAGCTTCCTGGCGCAGTTTTCGCGCATATTCCATTGCCGCGTCGTAGTCGTGGATCGAACAGGGGCCGACCACCACCACCAGCCGGCCGTCGGCGCCATGCAGCACGCGATGCACGGCCTGGCGCGCTTCGTAGGTGGTTTCCGCCGCCAGATCGGTGGCCGGGAATTCGCGCAGGATGTGCAAAGGGGGAGAAAGTTCCTTGATCTCGCGGATGCGGACGTCGTCGGTAATGTGCTTCATGCTTTGTCTGGGATGCAGGTAAAGATGCGATTCTACCGGTCGGAGGCGTGCCGGGATTCACAAGTTGCGGTTTTCCCCTATTCCCATCCGGCGGGCTAAGGGGGTAAAGTCATCGTGGTAGCAAACACCAAGGAGGAATCATGTTCCAGGTTCGCATTCATGGCCGAGGCGGTCAGGGCGTGGTCACTGCAGCGGAGATGTTGTCGATCGCCGCATTTGAGGAGGGCCGCCACGCGCAGGCCTTCCCCAGCTTCGGTTCGGAACGCACCGGCGCCCCGGTGGTGGCCTTCTGCCGAATCGCCGACAAGGAGATCCGTCTGCGCGAGCCGATCATGGAGCCCGACGCGCTGATCATCCAGGACCCGACCCTGCTGCATCAGGTCGATGTCTTCGCCGGCCTGAAAAAGGGCGGCTACATCCTGATCAACACCAACAAGACTTTCGAGCAACTGGGTCTCGGCGACTTCCTGCGCGACTGGCCGCACGACCGTCTATGTACCGTCGCGGCCACCGACCTGAGCCGCAAGCATGTCGGCCGGCCGATGCCGAATGTGCCTCTGCTGGGCGGCTTCGCTGCCGTGTCAGGCGTCATCAAACTCGAATCGGTGATCATGGCCATCAACGACAAGTTCTCGGGCAAGGTAGCGGCGGGAAACATTGCCGGTGCCACCGAGGCCTACGACATTGTTCGCGCCGAGATGGAAGAAGCGCGCCGCCAGGAGGCTGCCCATGCTTAAGCAGTGCGAAGGTTCCCACGCCGTGGCGGAGGCCGTGGCCCTGTGCCGGCCCGAGGTGATTTGCGCCTACCCCATTTCACCGCAGACCCATATCGTCGAGGGCCTCGGCGAAATGGTCAAGGCGGAACAATTGACCGACTGCGAATTCATCAACGTCGAATCCGAGTTCGCGGCAATGAGTGTGGCGATTGGCGCGTCGGCGGCCGGTGCCCGCTCCTACACGGCGACTGCCTCGCAGGGGCTGTTGTTTATGGTCGAAGCCA
>JAPLRA010000167.1 GCA_026399445.1 Sulfuritalea sp. | reverse complement strand
AGCCCTGGGTCAAATTTCAATCAGCAGGGTGGGTCAATATTCAATCGGCGCCGACAGCAAGCAGCCAGCACGCCTACTGAAGCATAGATGTGAGTGCTTTCAACAATTACCTTTCTCTGAAGTTGAGATTGGGTGCAGAACTCATTGGCCCATGTTTCAATTGCTGCACAAGGCCCGTCCGTCACTTCCCCTCGAACCCATCTGTAGAAATCTGCAGCAAGATCTAGCGGACAGTTTCCGTCTGACCATGGCGTGAAACCTAAACGCATATTCCACTGGTTCTCAATAACGTCTATAGCTCTCGGTACCAGGTCAATATATCTTTTAAATTGAGATCGTCTGAAATTACATGCCAATAACCCTCGAAAGGCAATCTCAATCAGTAGTGAATTCCCCTCCTGCAAGATCATTTCTAAAAATGAAGGATCAGGATGATGGGCGGTAAATAGGATGCTAGCTTTTTGCTGCTCGCTCAGCCTATCCCAATAGACTATCGCTCTAGCAGTGCCAATTGCTGTTTCAAGCGAAAAGAACTTGGTATCCAAGATAATCACTCCAATCGGCTAAGTATTTACGCGCCAAGTTTGATGGTCATTAAGGCCATATCGTTATACACAACTCGTACGTCATGATAAATCAGCAATCGATCTCGCTCTTATAGAAAGAATTGCCTGGCATTGATGTTGCAGTTCTGGCGTTAGTCGACCGCAGCGTTTGCGACTTTCCTTTAACCGACGCCGAATAGGGACCTATGCCCATCTCGATAAATGCTCGATCGCCTTAGCCTTCAAGGCAGGTGGATGAGCGTGCCAAAATGACGGGTGCAGCAAAAGCAAAACGTTGGTGCCGTCCGCGAGTGAAAATACCTCTTTGCCTTGGTCGTAGACGCTTTTCATGGTTTTGAGTCTTGCCCAATGTTGGGCGAGCTCTGGAAATAACAGTCTGCCAAAGTGATTGAGATGAGGCCGCCCCATAAGCACAACTGCGACTGGCTTTTGCTCCGCGATTTGGCGGCGATGCCAACTGGCGCAAGCGACCATGTATTCAGGGTATTGCCGCCATATTGGAAATGCATCGGTGGCGGAGTCGCCTCGTCTGACGCACAAGACCGCATTAGTAAGAAAACAATCGCTCAAAGGTATTCCGGCTTGCGACACAATCGTGCGCAGTTGACGGAGCGTGGCTACGCTTTCGGGCTCGCCACCAGTACTCCGCAAGTCGCGCTGATAGGCACGCGGGCCGAAGTCAGTGCCGAAAAACAGGAAACGCTTTGTTGTGTTCGAGACGCCGTGAAAGAAGCCTCCCGCACCTGGAAAAAAACCAGGAAGATCCGTGTGCGGGGTGAAGTCGGTCGCAAATAAATCGTTCTGCGGATATGTTGGCAGTGATTCCATGTTTCAGTGTTGGGAGTCGTCTGACCTAGATAAAGAGAGACAGCTCTTTTCCTGATACGGTCGAACATTGAATAGTGCACAGTTGGGCGAAGTACAGTCAGCAACGCGTTTGTACTTAAACCCCACGCACTCAAGACAAAATGCCTTGATTGCTTCAGCTTTGGACTTGGATTTCTGTTGCTTGACTCGGTGAAACAACGGTTGGTATTTCACGGGGATTGATGTGTCGGTCATTATCGTTAGTCCTTGTAATAGTTCGTAGAAGAAGCTACATCTCCATTGATCAAGTCTAGGAGATATCCAATGTCTTTAATGCGGCTGATGGCAAACATGTGACTCCGAACCTGTAGGCGATCCCGATCCACACGATCGAGGAATAAATGGCCACCTCGAATGTCCTTATCACGCCAGCCATCTATAGCCTTTCGCATTCTTGATCCATCGGCAGAAATGGAGACCACGGGTTCAGCGAAACACCACCACAGACTTTTCAAATCAGACGAAATCCACAGGGTCGATCCAGAAGGCTCATAAAACGTCCTTACCTGCTGGATCAAGTGTTGCGTAGCAAGACGATTAGTTTGGGCAAGGTGCTTCCTCGCTTCATCCCAGTTTCCGTCGATGCACAACTGGTGTGGAATCTCTTCATTTAGGAGCCTAATGATTCCGTTGCTGATGCATTCGTTGGAAAACTGCCCATGCCTATGTAGCGTGATGAAGAATGCTTTGTCTGTGCATATTTTCGCAGCGCAATCGGTGCTCTGAGTCATGAATGGTCAGTCCGTTGTATATCAGGAACCAGTTATACGCCCAGCAAGGCTCACCAGACGAGCCATAGAAAATCATTTCACCACTGTTTCAGTGGCTCATCTACTGAGCCCTGCATCGGTAAAGTCATCTCCGTACCAGTCCGGAGCATCGACCGGAAGAACTGACGGGGATAGTATGAATGCGAAACAAAGCCTCTGGCTTTGTTTCGAGGAAGGCTCGTTGCGGCGCGGCGCTGATCAATCCTGAGCGTCGGGTGTTCACCCGGAAGCCGACTTACCCGCCCAACCCGCCACCGGCGGCTATTGGTGGGAGCCGACCTCCAAAGCGCATTCCAAAGTCATGGTGAACGGCCGTTGACGCTGCATTCCAGTCGTCAAGGTAGGAAGCGCTCAGGCCGTTCAGACCGATACGCTGACGTTGTCAGCAACCCGGCTACCTCCCATTTACTACCATCGGTGATTACCCGGCGCTGGTGGTACCGCGAAGATGGTACGGAGCAAGGCGATACAATTACAGATTCACGCTCACCCAATTGCGCAGGAGACTCCTATGCCCGCCTATCGTTCCCGCACTTCCACCCACGGCCGCAACATGGCCGGCGCCCGCTCGCTGTGGCGCGCCACCGGCATGAAGGATGGCGACTTCGGCAAGCCGATCATCGCCGTGGTCAACTCCTTTACCCAGTTCGTGCCGGGCCACGTCCATCTGAAGGACATGGGCCAACTGGTGGCGCGCGAGATCGAAGCGGCGGGCGGCGTGGCCAAGGAATTCAACACCATCGCGATCGATGACGGCATCGCCATGGGCCACGGCGGCATGCTCTACAGCCTGCCGTCGCGCGAACTGATCGCCGACTCGGTCGAATACATGGTCAACGGCCATTGCGCCGATGCCATGGTCTGCATTTCCAACTGCGACAAGATCACGCCGGGCATGCTGATGGCGGCGCTGCGGCTGAACATTCCCGCCGTGTTCGTCTCCGGCGGACCGATGGAGGCCGGCAAGGTCAAGTGGCATGGCGAGTACCGCATGGTCGACCTGATCGACGCGATGATCGAATCCGCCGACAGCAAGAACAGCGACGCTGAAGTAGCCAGCATGGAGCGCTCGGCCTGCCCGACCTGCGGTTCGTGTTCGGGGATGTTTACCGCCAACTCGATGAACTGCCTGACCGAGGCGCTCGGCCTCTCGCTGCCCGGCAATGGCTCGCTGCTGGCGACACATGCCGATCGCGAAAAGCTGTTCCTCAAGGCCGGCCGCCTGATCGTCGAACTGAGCAAGCGCTGGTACGAGAAGGGCGACGCCTCGGCGCTGCCGCGCTCGATCGCCAGCTTCAAGGCCTTCGAGAACGCCATTGCGCTCGACATCGCCATGGGAGGCTCGACCAACACGGTGCTGCACCTTTTGGCGGCGGCACAAGAGGCGGGCGTGAGCTTCAACATGTACGACATCGACCGCATGTCACGCAAGGTGCCCTGCCTCGCCAAGGTGGCGCCGGCAACGCAGAAATACCACATGGAAGATGTGCATCGGGCGGGGGGCATCATGGCCATCCTCGGCGAACTGGACCGTGCCGGGCTGATCCATCGCGACTGCCCGACGGTGCTCTACCCGACCATAGGCGAGGCGCTGGATTGTTGCGACGTCAAGCGCAATACCAGCGCGGCGGTGCATGAGTTCTATCGCGCCGCACCGGGCGGCGTGCCGACGCAAACCGCCTTCTCGCAGAACCGGCGTTATTCGAAGCTCGATCTCGACCGCGTCAATGGCTGCATCCACGACAAGGACCACGCCTATTCCAAGGACGGCGGGCTGGCCGTGCTGTTCGGCAACATCGCGGAGAAGGGCTGCGTCGTCAAGACCGCCGGCGTCGATGACTCGAACCTCAAATTCATCGGTCGCGCCCGCGTCTGCCAGTCGCAGGAAGAGGCCGTGGAGAAAATCCTCGCCGACCAGATCGTCGCCGGCGACATCGTGGTCGTGGTCTATGAAGGCCCGAAAGGCGGGCCCGGCATGCAGGAAATGCTGTATCCGACCAGTTATCTGAAGTCCAAGGGCATGGGCAAGGTCTGTGCACTCCTGACCGACGGGCGGTTTTCCGGCGGCACCTCGGGCCTCTCGATTGGCCATGCATCGCCGGAAGCCGCGGCCGGTGGTGCCATCGGCCTGGTAGAAGAAGGCGATACCATCGAAATCGACATCCCCAACCGGCGCATCCATCTCGCGATCGAAAAGTCGGCGCTGGCGGCACGGCGAGCCACGATGGAAGCCAGGGGCAGCCAAGCCTGGAAGCCTTTGAATCGTCAGCGAGAAGTCTCGGCCGCGCTCAAGGCCTATGCCGCGATGACCACCTCGGCCGACACTGGTGCAGTGCGGGATATTTCACAGCTTTCTTGACTTGGATCAAATCTCCATCGGTATATAAGAAGATAATGATTTTCATATAAATCGTTATGCAGTCGATGGAGGTGTTTCATGCGTCATTCATTTACCCGGGCCGCGTTGCTGCTGTGCAGCGCCGGCTGGCTGGCCGCCACCGGCCCTGCACTGGCTGAAGAAGCAAAAGCGGAACCCAAGCCGCTCAAGCTGACCACCACCGCCGACCACACCAAGTTCAAGCAACTGCAGAAGGTTTTCAATTCCGGGCCCGAAGTCACCAAGGCCTGCCTGGAATGCCACACCGAGGCCGCCGGCCAGATCCACCGCACCAAGCACTGGAAATGGGAGTACCTGAATCCCGAGACCAAGCAAACGCTGGGCAAGAAGACCGTCGTCAACAACTTCTGCATTTCGATCGCCTCCAACTACGCCTCCTGCACCAGCTGCCACGTCGGTTATGGCTGGAAGGACGCGAACTTCGACTTCAAGTCCGAAGAAAACGTCGATTGCCTGGCCTGCCATGACACCTCGGGCAATTACAAGAAGCCGCCCGGCTTCGCCGGCAATCCGGTAGTCAAGGACACCGAATTCCCGCCCGGCTCCGGCAAGATCATCAAGGGCATCGACCTCTCCAAGATCGCGCAGAAAGTCGGCAAGACCAGCCGCGACACCTGCGGCGCCTGCCACTTCAACGGCGGAGGCGGTGATGGCGTCAAGCACGGCGACATGGACACGTCGCTCGCGGCGCCGACCAAGGAACTCGACGTGCACATGGATGCCGAGGGTCTCGATTTCACCTGCGGCACCTGCCACAGCACTTCCAGCCACGATGTCGCCGGCAGCCGCTATACGCCGACCGCGCAGGACAAGCAGGGCGCGCGCATTCGCGGCAAAGCCGACAAGGGCAATCCCGCGACCTGCGTCGCCTGCCACGGCAACGGCCCGCACAAGAAGGAGGCTCGCCTGAATCAACACGCCACCAGGATCGCCTGCCAGACCTGCCACATCCCGGCCATCGCCCGCGGCGGCATTGCCACCAAGATGACCTGGGACTGGTCGACGGCCGGCCAGCGCGATGCGGAAGGCAAGCACATCGTCAGGAAGGACGCCAAGGGCCGCATCACCTACGAATCGCGCAAGGGCGACTTCACCCTGGCGGAGAACGTCAAACCCGAGTACGTCTGGGTCAACGGTCAGGTGACTTACACGCTGATCACCGACAAGATCGACAAGTCGGAGCAGCGCACGAAGATCAACACGCTTGGTGGCAGCGCGACTGACGGCAAGTCGATGATCTGGCCGGTGAAGGTGTTCCGCGGCTCGCAGCCCTACGACCCGGTCAACAAGACCCTGGTCACGCCGCACACGGCCGGCAATGACGACACCGGCTATTGGAAGAACCTGGACTGGGACAAGGCCATCACCGTCGGCATGAAGGATTCCGGACATCCCTATTCGGGCAAGATGGAATTCCTCAAGACCGAGATGTCCTGGCCGATCACCCACATGGTCGCCCCCAAGGAAAAGGCGCTGGGCTGCGTCGAGTGCCACAGCAAGGACGGGCGGCTGGCCGGCATCCAGGGCATCTACATTCCGGTTCGTGACAACAACAAACTGGTGGACACCGCCGGCTGGGCCATCGTCTTCCTGACCCTGCTCGGGGTGTTCGGACATGGCGCAATGCGCATCGTGTCCAGCCGCAAACATCAAGCCAAGGAGAACTGAAATGGCTGAACGCATCTACGTCTTCAAGCGCTTCGAGCGCTTCTGGCACTGGTCGCAGGCCGGCCTGATCATGTTCCTGATGCTCACTGCCTTCGACATCCACGGCACCTACACCATCTTCGGCTTCGAGAAGGCAGTGGCCTACCACACCATCGCCGCCTGGTCGTTGATCGGCCTCTGGGTGTTCGCGATCTTCTGGCACTTCACTACCGGCGAGTGGAAGCAGTACATCCCGACCACGGAGAAGGTCGTGGCAATGATCCATTACTACTCTGTCGGCATTTTCAGGAATGAGCCGCACCCGTTCAAGCTGACGCAGCTGCGCAAGCACAATCCGCTGCAGCGGCTGGCTTATCTCGGCATCATGCTGTGCGTCGGGCCGCTGATCTGGGTCACCGGCGGGCTCTACCTGTTCTATGACAAGTGGGCTGCCTGGGGCTTCGGCAACCTGCCGCTGGAATGGGTTGCCACCGGCCACACCATCGGCGCCTTCATGATGCTGGCTTTCCTGATTGCGCACGTTTATCTGACCACCGCCGGCCATACGCCGATGGCCCACATCAAGGCCATGATCACCGGCTGGGAAGAAGTCGAATAATCCAACGCCTCATACTTGCAAGGAGCATGACCATGAAACTCACTAAAACCCTTAGCGCCGCTGCGCTGCTTTCCCTGTTCGCTGCTTCCGCCTTCGCCTATGACGCCGACTGGAAACGCGGCCGCGTCTATTACCGCAGCGTATGCACCTCCTGCCACGCCGTCGCCCCCAGCGGCTCGATCAATCCGAGCACCAAGACCAAGGCGGAATGGGCGGCCTACCTGAAGGCCGACAAGCACAACAAGGGCAAGGACACGGTCAAGCAGTACGTCAGCAAGGCCTATCGCGCCAGCATCAAATCCGGCAACAAGGCCGCCGAGAAGTTTGCCGACACCCCGGACCAGGAATTGATGGATGACATAAGCGCCTTCCTGATCAAGGGCGCCAAGGACGGCGACGCCCCGGCCACCTGCAGCTGACAAGGGCACAACCGAAGGCGTGCGCCTCCCGGGGCGACACGCCGGTCGCCTGCGCCAAATTGGCAGCGACAGCGATCCGCCCACCGAAAGGCAAACATCATGAGCACATCAGACAAGCAAGCCAATCCGGAAATCAGGCCCTTCTGGCCACCCTTGGTTGCAGGTATCGCGCTCGGCCTGGTTCTTTTGCTGACCTTCGTTCTGTCCGGTCACGGACTAGGTGCCAGCGGGGCGGCTACCGACCTGGTCGCCGGCGTGGGCCTGCAGGTTGCGCCGGAGGCCATCAAATCGAACGGCTACCTCGGGCCGATGGTGGCTGACGGCAGCCCGCTGGGCTCGTGGTTGAGCTGGGAAATCGTCGGCGTCGCCATCGGCGCACTGGCGGCGGCTTTCATGGCAGGTCGCTTTCGCGTGCAGTTGGACGGCTCATGCAGCGTCGGTACCCCGAAGCGCCTGATCACTACCTTGGCCGGCGGCTTTCTCTCCGGCTTCGGCGCCCGCATCGCGGGAGGCTGCACCAGCAGCATGGGGCTGTCGGGTGCGGCGGCACTCGGCGTTTCGGCCTGCGTCTTCCTGGCATTGTGTTTCGCCACCGGGTTGCTCGTCAGCCGCCTGGTCAAAGGAGTCTGACATGTTCCCCATTAATGATAATGGCATGGTGTCGGGCCTGCTCTGCGGCGTCCTGTTCGGCTACGTGCTGGAGAATGCCGGATTCGGCAGCCCGGTCAAACTGAGCGCCCAGTTCAAGCTCACCGACTGGGCGGT
>JAPLRA010000038.1:5588-10678 GCA_026399445.1 Sulfuritalea sp. | reverse complement strand
CTGCTCGGGCTGACCGGCGAGCAAACTACTCTGGATGCACTGCTGACCTCCGGGCAATATGAAGAATCGCTGGGCCGGGCGGTGATGGATTATCGTCTGCTTCTGGCCTGCGGCGCCGGTATTGCCGCCACCCAGCACAATCACGCGCTTCGAGATCTTGGTGGTATGACCAAAGGCTACATTGGCGAGCCAGTCGATTCCGATGTGGATGTTTGCCGCGGCCTCCTGCCGACCGGGAATGTCGGCATCACGCCCGCGCGGCGCGCCGGTACCGACAAACACGGCATCCCAGCCTTCATCCAGCACCTTGCGCAGGCTATCGACCCAATGGTTGAAATGCGCTTCCACGCCCAGATCGAGGATGTAGCCGCACTCCTCGTCGATGACGCTGTCGGGCAAGCGGAACTTCGGAATCTGGCTGCGCATCATCCCGCCCGGAGCAGCGCCGCAATCCAGCACGGTGACCTGGTAGCCGATGACCGCCAGATCGCGCGCTACCGTCAGCGAAGCGGGCCCGCCGCCACACGCTTCAGCCGGCAGATGGCCACGGGTTCCTTGTCCACCCGGCCGCGGCGACAGGCGGGCTCGCAAGGACGATCACAGACGCGCCCCAGAATGCCCGGAAAGACATTGGAGCGCCAGTTGATCATGTAGGCATCCGAGTAACGACCGGCAGCAATCAGGCGGATGTACTCGGGAACGGGGGTGTGAGCCGGGCAGGCCCACTGGCAATCCACGACTTTGTGAAAATAGTCATGACCGCCGATGTTCGTCGGTTTCACGTGCGCGGAATCTCCAGTCAACGTTTGCTGCGTCAGTAGCATCAGCGGAACGCCCATGCCCATTTGTATACTTTATCACCGTCTGCTGCCCGGAAAAACCGGCGCGACCTCGTTCCCGAAAAGAAATGGGCGGGCGGGTTTTCCCTCAAGACCAAAAATCGGCTAGTCTTTGACCTTCATTCCTTGTCGGGTGGTGACTCATCATGGCTCTTCGCGCAATCATCTTTGATGTCGACGGTACTCTTGCCAACACGGAGCGCGACGGCCATCGCCCCGCCTTCAATGCTGCCTTTGCGGAGGTCGGGCTGTCCTGGCATTGGGACGAGGCCTTTTACGGAACCTTGCTGGATGTCGCCGGTGGCCTGGAGCGGATCCGCCACTACGCCGAGCAGTTTGATCCCGCCACGCGCGCGCGACCCGATTTCGACGACCTGCTGCAGCGCATCCACGACATCAAGACACGAAACTACCAGCGCCTGCTCGCCGCGGGTGCGATTCCCCTGCGTGCCGACATCGGCCAGTTGATCTGCGACGCCCGCACCGAGGGCGTACGATTGGCGATTGCGTCGAGTTCGAAACTGGAAAACGTGGTCGGATTGCTGCGCGCCAATCTCGGTCCGAACGCCGATACCTGGTTTGATGCCATCGCATCCGGCAGCGTTGCAGCCGCCAAGAAACCGTCGCCGGAAATCTACCTGTGGACGCTGAAGCAGCTCAATCTCCCAGCCCGTGATTGCCTGGCGGTCGAAGATTCCTCTCATGGACTGGCCGCCAGCCTGGGGGCGGGAATCCCGACCGTCGTCACGGTCAGCGATTACACCATCAACGAGAACTTCGACGGGGCGCGCATGGTCTTGCCCGAGGCTGACCGCGTTTCCCTGGAAAAGCTGCGACTATGGCATGCGACGGCGAGTGCATCCTGAGCATCGCAGTACAGGCAAGCGGCCGCCGCAATCCAGGACGGGAAACCCCAATTCGGAGTAAGCTTCCTACTTGCGGCATAGGGAAGCAGGCGATTCGTCGTCCGAAATTGAAGCTTATTTGCTGTTTTTCCCTGTTGACGCGAAAATCCCACCTTTGGCTCACACAATAGCGTAACTATCTGCATGGAACTTCGGGAAATACCTGTCGACGAACTGTCCTTCGGGACCTTCATCTCCAAGCTCGACAGGCCATGGACAGAAACACCTTTCATGTTTCAGGGCTTTGTCCTGAAAACCGACCGGCAGCTCGAAGTTCTGAAAAAATACTGCAAGCACGTCTTCGTCGATCCCGAGAAGGAGGAACGGCAGGAAGTTGTTCGCAAGGTCACCGCCGAAGAAGTGGCAAAAGTTCGCGGCACCACGGTCTACAAGGACGTTGCGAGCGTCGAAGTCGAGTTGCCCAAGGCTCAGAATGCGTTCACCAAAACGACGGTGGTCGTGAAAGAGCTTTCACGCGCCCTCGAAATCGGAAACGCGATCGACAGTTCCCGATCGCATGAAGCGGCTGCGCAGATCACCGAGAGCGTCGTCCGCAATCCGGATGCAATGGCGCTGCTGACCAAGCTGCAGGAAAAGAGTGGCGCGACGCTCAGTCGGGCGGTCGGGATTTCCGTCCTGATGACCATCTTCGGGCGCTTCCTGCAACTGCCGCAAGATCGCATCATGATCCTCGGCATGCTGGGGCTGCTTCAAGACGTTGGCAAGCTCAAGTTGCCCACCGAACTCGCTGCGCGCGGGCCGACCAACGAGGCAGAAACAGAGCTCTACCGGACACATGTAAGCCACTCGGTTCGAATTCTCAGTGAAACGCCCGGCCTCTCGCCGGAACTGCCCGGGCTTGCGTCGCTACACCACGAACGTTTCGATGGCAGCGGCTATCCGCGCGGATTGAAGGGCGACGCAATTGCCATTGCCGGCCTGATCGCGGGAATCGTGGACACCTTCGACACCCTCACGGCGCCGAAGCCCTGGGGCGAAAACATGTCCCCCTCAAATGCGCTGAGCGTCATCTACAAAGGACGGGGGACGCAGTTCCATCCGGCGCTGGTGGAACAATTCATCCAGTGCATGGGCGTGTACCCCGTAGGCAGCGTGGTCGAATTGAACAGCGGTGAAATCGCCATCGTGATCGCCCAGAACCTGGTGCGTCGAATGGCGCCACGCATCATGATCGTCAAGGACGCCAGAGGGCTCAAGATGGTGCCCTACAAGATGCTTGACCTGATGAAGGAGCCCAAGGTCAGACCGGACGAGCCTTACCGGATCCTGCGCTCCCTCGAATACGACGCTGTCGAAATCGTGAACCGGAAAATTGAGGATAGGCTGGCTGACGGCAGCAATCTGGCTGTCCTGCTCATCGAATGCGGCGTGATCAGCCGCATCGACGCCGTATGGGGCTACCACATCGGCAACGCCGTGCGCGATCGTGTCGCTGCCATGCTGCGCGCGGACGTGCTCCGCCCGGGTGATCTGGTTGCCGATATGGGGCGGGATGATTTTGCCTGCGTCCTGTCGACCGTCGAAGGTCCGGCCGTCGCGCACTTGGCCGCACAAAAACTGCTGCGCGCGCTCAGTGTGCCGTTCTGGATTGGTGAAGAGGAAATCTACGCCAGTCCGGTGATCGGCATCGCGATGTACCCGGCGCACGGTGATCAGGCGGACATCCTTCTACAGCGAGCCAAGAGCGCTTGCGTGCGCGACCTCACAGACCGAATTGCCGCTTACGCTGAAGACCATGACAGTTCCGCGGCAGCCAAGCTCCTGCATGAAAACCGGCTGCGCACGGCTGTTTCGGAGGATGCGCTCGAACTGGTCTTTCAGCCCCAGTACGATCTGCGCCGGGGCCAGGTGATGGGCGCCGAAGGCTTGCTGCGCTGGCCAGACCCGGCGCTGGGGATGATCGCGGCGGAGCAGGCGTTCGCCGCCGCGGAATTGGCTGACAGGGTTCCCGATCTGCTGTCATCGATACTGAATCGCGCGCTGCGAAACGTTTCCGAGTTCCGCTACAGCGCCGGACTTGACTTGCGCATCGGTATCAAGCTCCCGGCACGGGCGCTGCGGCATATCGACCTGGTCGACGTGGTTCAGCGCGCACTGGGTACCTGGAGCCGGCGACCGGGAACACTCATCCTGGAGATCGGCGAAACTTCGGTGCTGGGCACCGAGCCGGTAACCCGGGAAACGCTTGTCAGGCTGAAAGAGGTCGGTGTAAAACTGTCGATAGACGATCCACACCTGACCGTTACTTCGCTGTTCTGGCTTGCGACGATGCCGTTTCAGGAAATCAAGATCGATGTGTCGGCGATGGGTGACCTGGCCGAAAAATCGAGGTCCGAGCAGATCCTTAGATCGTTCGTTGAACTCTCCCACCATCTGAAACTTGCCGTCGTCGCCGTAGGTGCAGCCGACGACGCGATGGCGGCGCGACTCAAGGACCTGGGCTGCGACTACATGCAGGCGGATTTCAAGGGGCCGGCGCTCGATCCCGTAAAGTTTGTCGAGCGCTACGGCTTCACCGAAGGCTGAGGCTTCAAGCCGGCGCTGCAGCAGAGGAGCCCCAGCGCACCACGGTCGCACCCCAGACATAGCCGATTCCAGCGGCAATGGCCACCATCAGATCACCATCCCGCAGACGCCCCTGCCGCAACCCTTCATGTAGGGAAACCATGAAGTCCACTTGCCCGGCATGGCCGTAGTCCTCCAGATACACCGACTGCTCGGGCTTTAGTCCAAGGGTTTCCAGCAGCCCCCCATGCATTGAGCGCTTGAAGTGCAGCACATTGAGGAAATCGATGTCGGCGCGCGTGGCTCCGCTCTTTTCCAGCGCGCGGTCGATGCAGGTCAGCCAGTTGGGCATGGAGACGTTGTTCAGGCCGGCTTTCATGTGTTCGGCGTCGAACACGCCCAGGCTGCGGTTGCCGTGAGCACGTAGTTGCATCAAGGTCTCTTCCGGCAGCGATTCAATTGGCTGCACCGTGCCACCGTAGCGCACGCCGGTGTCGCGGGAGAATGAGCCGTCGGTGATGATGTGGCTGCCGAGCACAACATTGCGGCCATGGCCACGTTTGAGGATCAAGGCGCCGCCTGCCGCCGCAAGGTCGTACATGAAGGACACGTCCGGGTCGGTGTAGTCGATCAGGTCGCCGTTGCGGTAGCCGCCGACGATCAGCGTGGTGGAAATTTCCGGATCGGCCGTCATCATGTCCTTGGCGATCTTGATCGCTGCCACCGTGGTATTGCAGCGCTGCTGCAGATCAATGCCCCAGGCGCGACGCGCGCCGATGCGTTCCTGGATATGGATGGCCGAGGTAGTCAGCGGATATTC
>JAPLRA010000038.1:2852-5581 GCA_026399445.1 Sulfuritalea sp. | reverse complement strand
TCTTCGCCCATGCAAAGGATCAGGTCGATTTCCATCGGATCGAGGCCGGTGCGCGCCAAAGCGTCGAGCGCGGCGCGGGCGCCCATTTCCTGGGTGCCGTCTTCCGGACCCGGGACCGTCTTGCGCAGGATCCCCAACTTTTCCTGCACCGCATCAGCGGACCAGCGGCCTTCGGTTGCGACGGCGATGTCGGCCGCGCTCATATGCTGCGACGGCAGATACAGGCCGTAACCAAGAATGCCGATGTCGTTCATGCGAGTTTCGAGCCGGATTTGTCTTCGGACTTGCTTGCCAGTCTGCTTTCCAGATTTCGTACCAACACCAGCGCCTCGCCGTCGCATACGGTGCGCCCATCCGCGGCACTGACGTGAGTCGTCAGATTGACCAGTTCCTTGTCTGCCCGCAATCGCGTGATGGTCACGGTCGCGGTCAGAGCCTCTCCCGGATGAGCAGCCGACGGATAGCGCAGTTGCTGCTTCATCCATCCCGTACCGCGGCCCGGCAGTTGAGTGCCCAGCAGATCGGAGAACATTCCCGCCAGCAGCGGCCACGGCACGATGCGCCGCTTGAAGCCGCGTGCTCTTGCTTCAAGATCGTCGAAGAAGATCGGGTTGCGGTCACCACTCAGATCGCCATATTCCTCAAGGTCGGCAGTGCTGAAGGTGTGCGTACTGCTTGCGCTCATGCCTCGCCTGAGGCCATACAGTTCGGCATCGCCGGACTCCACTGAATGAGCCATGGGTGCCAGGGCCGGCAGCGCAGCATCGGAGGCAACGACTCGGCATCGGCCCGTCACGGTTGGAATCGCCGTCACCTGCCCGCGAAGCGGAATCCCAGGTGCGCAGAGCGAGCCAGCGCCGACTTTCGTCACCTCGGTGATGATCTCCAACTGGCCATCGGCTTCTGCTTCCACATGCAGGCCCACCCGAAGCCGATCACCCGTATAGGTCGGCTCAGGAAACATCAGGGTCTGCTCCAGTTGCACCACGCCCGGCCCGATCTGTTCCGTCAACGCCTTGCAGATGCAGCTGTAGAGCAGCATGCCGTGCGCCACCGTGGCGCCGAAATGGCTCTTGGCGGCAAATTCCGGATCGCAGTGAATCGGATTGTCGTCGCCGGTCAGCTTGGCGAAGCGGTCAAAATCGGTCTGCAACAGGACGCGCTGATAACTACTCACCCGCAACGTCTCCAAACTGTTTGCGCAGCGTCGGCTTGTCCAGCTTGCCGGCGGCATTGCGCGCCACTGCAGGAACGAACACCACATATTTCGGCGCCTTGAAACCCGCAAGCCGGGCCTTGCAATGCGCGATCACATCTTCGGCCGTCACCTGCGCAGCGGGCTTCAGCGCGACGATGGCCTTGCCCACCTCGCCCCACTTGGCGTCATGGACGCCGATCACCGCCACCTCGGCCACGCCCTCCATCTGGAAGATGACATTTTCGACTTCGGCCGGATAAACGTTCTCGCCGCCGGAGATATACATGTCCTTGGAACGATCGACGATGTAGTAGTCGCCCTCTTCATCGAAATAGGCAATGTCGCCGGTGCACAGCCAGCCACCTTCGTAAGCCTTGGCCGTCGCCTCCGGTTTGTGCCAGTAGCCGGGCGTAAGGCCGGGACCGCGCAGCAGCAGTTCGCCGCGCTGATTGGGACCAAGATGTTGACGCGTTTGGGAATCCACCACCTTGCCTTCGACGTACATCACCGGCTTGCCGACGGTGCCGACCTTCCTGCGCGCGGTGACCTCGTCGGTGAGGAATACGGTCGGTCCGGTCTCGGTCATGCCGAAACCGAAACAGATGGTGACGCCCTTGGCCAGATACTGTTCCAGCAGGGTCTTCGGAATCGGCGCACCGCCGCAGGCCCAATTGCGCACCCGTGAAAAGTCGGCGTTGGCGAAACGGTGATGCTGGCTCAAAAACAGGTAAATCGCCGGCACGCCGAACATCACGGTGGCCTCGCGTTCCAGCAGGTCCATGGTCTGGTCGACGTCGAACTGGCGCATGATCAGCGTAGTGCCGCCGCACATGATCATCGGGTTCATGTAGAGGTTCAGCCCGCCGGTGTGAAAGTAGGGCAATACCGAGAGCATCTTGTCTTCGCGCCGCAAACCGGCGGCGAGCATGCCGTTCACCGCGTTGGTGAAGGCCATGCCCCAAGTCTGCAACACGCCCTTGGGCTTGCCCGTGGTGCCGGCGGTGTAGAGCAGGTACCAGACGTCCTCGTGCTTGCGCCATGGCATTTCGATGACGGCACCGGACATTTCGGCCAGCGCCGTTTCGTAGCCGATGACATCTTCGCGAGGAACGCCAGTGACCATTTGCCGCGTCAGCTTGCAGGCCTCGGCCAGGGCTGCGCCGGTTTGATCGAACTCCTCGCCCCAGATCAGCGCGGCCGGCTCGGCATCGGCCACAATGCCGGACAGTTCCGCAGCCGCCAGACGCCAGTTGAGGCAAACCATTATCGCGCCTATCTTTCCGCAGCCGTAGAGCATCTCGACGTAATCGGACGAGCTGTGCGCCAGCACGGCGACGCGGTCGCCGGGCTTGATCTGCCAGCGCTCGCGCAGGAACTCGGCAAAGCGGCTGGCGCGTTCGTTGAGTTGCGCATAGGTAACGGAACGCGCGCTGTGCAGATCGACCAGCGCGATCTGCTGCGGAAACTGCGCGGCGTGTTTTACCAGCCAGTCAGGAATCAACATTTTGCTCTCTCCTCTTCCTGTGAAGGG
>JAPLRA010000038.1:0-2820 GCA_026399445.1 Sulfuritalea sp. | reverse complement strand
TGTGAAGGGTAGTCGGCGAAATTGCGCAGGAAGGCTTCGACACCGGCCACGGCTTCCGGCTCGGCAATCAGTTCGGCAAAGCGGGTGCGTTCGGCTTCGAGGTCGGCGGCGAGCTGCTCGCGGTCGCCCCAGAGCAGGCGCTTTGCCGCGCGCAGGGTGCCGACCGGATAGGCTGCCATCTTGCGCGCCGCCTGGATTGCCTCGTCCTGCAGAGTTTCGCCGCTGACGATCTCGTTCGCCAGCCCCCACACCACAGCCTCCTCGGCGCGGATACTACGATTCTGCAGCAGCGCGGCCGCCGCGCGGCGACGCCCGGCGAGACGGCTCACCAATGCCGTCCAACCACCATCCGGGCCAAATCCTGCCGTGACGTAGTGAGCCTTGAATACGACTTGCGGCGAGAGCATTACCAGATCGGCGGCCAGCACCAGCCCGATCGAGCCCCCGGTGACAATGCCATGCACGGCCGCCACCACCGGCTGCGGCAGATCGATCAGCGCCAGAATCGTCTGGTTCAACTGCCCGACCAGGCCGTGGCCATAGGCTCGCAGATCGCCGCGCTCCCGCTCGCGCAGGAAACGCCGCATGTCGCCGCCTATCGAAAACGTCGGCCCATCGGCGGCAAGCACGACGGCGCGACACGACACATCACCCTTCAACGCGGCCAGCGCGGCAAGCAGATCCGCCAGCAGTTCGGGCACCAGTGCGTTGTGCATGCCCGCGCGGCACAGCACCACCCGCGCCACCGCATCTGCGCGCTCAATCCGCACCAGACTCATCGCCGCTCCCGCAGCAGCGCCTTGGTTCGCATTCGGCCGACAATGCCGGTGGGAAAGAAGTACACCGACAGCACGAACAAAACGCCCAGCCAGAGCAGCCAGCGGTCGGGGTGAAACAGATTGGAAAGCAGAGGTACGCTGACCAGCGCCGTGGAGGCTTCCTTCATCAATACCTGCAGGTAGTTCTGCATCAGGATGAACAAGGCGGAGCCGATCACCGCGCCATAGACCGTGCCCATACCGCCGATCACCACGATCAGCAGGATGTCGGTCATCACTTCAAACGACAACATGGTCTTCGGCCCGACATAGCGCAGCCAGAGCGCCATCAACACACCGGCCAGCGTGGCGATCAGCGCACCGAGACAGTTGGCCAGGGTGCGGTAGACAACGGTGCGATAGCCCAGCGCCTCGGCGCGGAAATCGTTTTCACGGATCGCCTGCAGCACGCGGCCAAAGGGCGAATTGACGATGCGCAGCATCAAAAGGAACAGCGCCAGGGCGGAGAAAAAAACCAGGTAGTAGGTGATCAGCTTGCCGTCGACCGCGCGCCCCAGGATTTCGCCTTCAATCAGGTGAAAGCCCGGCTGCAGCAGCTCCGGCACCTTGAAGGTACGACCGTCCTCGCCGCCGGTAAAGTCTGACAGTTGCGAGGCCAGCACGGCGAAGGCGGATGCCACGGCCAGTGTGATCATTGCGTAGAAAATCGCTCGCACCCGCAGCGAAAACAGCCCGATGATCAGCGCCAGAACCAACGACACCGCCAAGGCCCCCGCCGTGCCGACAAAAATCGCCCACCAGCTCGGACCCATGCCGTGCAAGGCCAGGCCGACGCCATAGGCGCCGATGCCGTAGAACATGGTGTGAGCAAATGACACGATGCCGGTGTAGCCCAGCAGCAGATCGTAGGACGCGACCAGCACGACGAAGACGCAGATGGTCGCGGCGACGTTGAGCGAGCGCGCGCCGGGAAAGAGGAAAGGCGCGAGTGCGAGGCCAATCAGCACGGCCAGCAGCATCGCAGAGAGCAAACGGCTGCGCGGCAAGTCGCCCGAGAGCAGTGTCTTGATCATTATCGCTTCGCCACCGGATACAGCCCCTGCGGCCGCCACAGCAGGACCGCCACCATCACCAGGATGTCGGACACCAGCGCCACCTTCGGCGCAAGGAAGCCGGCGTAGTTGGCGACCAATGCCACCAGCATCGCGCCGATGAAGCAGCCGCCAACGGAACCCAGGCCGCCGATGATGATGACGATGAACACCAGCACCGTGATCTCGCCGCCAATCGCCGCCGTCAGCGTTTCCTTGTACAGGCCCCACATCACGCCGCCGAGGCCGGCCAGCGCGGAACCAGCCATGAAGACACCAACGAACAGGCGCCGGATTCGGTAGCCCAGTGCCTCGACCATCTCGCCGTTCTCCACGCCGGCGCGAATCAGCAGGCCGACCTTGGTCCGGTTGAGCACCAGGAACATGGTGACGAACACCGTCAGTCCGACGCCGACAGCGATCAGGCGATACCTTTCCAGCGCGGCATCGCCGATGATGAAAGCACCGCGAAACGTCGTCGGCAGTTGCAGCGGAATCTGTTCGGCACCCCAGATGACATGGATCAACTGCTCGGCGACGATCATGCCACCCATGGTGATCAGGATCTGCTTGAGGTGCAGGCCGTACACCGGGCGAATGATGATGCGCTCGAAGGCCCAGCCCAGAATCCCGGTGACCAGCATCGCCAGCAGGATGGCCAACCCGACCACGGAAAGATTCATCAGGATGGAGTCCGCCTCCACCCAGTTCTTCATCGGCAGCAGCACCAGCGTGGCGGTGAAGGCGCCGACCGAAACAAAGGCGCCGTGGCCGAAATTGAGCACATCCATCAGGCCGAAAATCAGCGTCAGTCCGCTGGCCATCATGAACACCATCATGCCCATGGCCAGCCCGGCTACGGTCAGCGTCACCCAGGTCGGGAAACTGCCCACCAGCGGCAGCATCAGCAGCGCCAGCACCGGCACCAGCAGCAGCGGCAGCATATCGAC
>JAPLRA010000209.1 GCA_026399445.1 Sulfuritalea sp. | reverse complement strand
AGCCCAGCGCATTGCGTCGGCGCCGGCGTGAGTTTCGTGTCCGCCCGCGGCACGGCCGATATTGCCAAGGGTGACGTCGCCAAGATCGATGACCGAGCCCACCACAGGTCCGGCAAGCATCGATAGCACACCCACCGATGTCGGCACGCCTGACTGCGACTTCTGGCCGCCCATAGCCTGATAAAGCAGATCTCCGGCAATCCCCATTCCGCCGCCCTGCGCCGCCGCCGCAATCCAGAACTTGCCGCCGTGCTGGCCCTCGGTCGGGTCCATGTTGCGCGGGTCTTTTCCGTTGAGGATGTCCTTCAGTTGCAGGGAGATCGCGCCCAATATCGTCATTGACGTGATCAGGCCGGCAGAATAGGCCACGGCTGACGCATGCTCGCCATTGCGCCATTGATCGGCAACCCGGCCAAAATGCCGCGAGATCATCGCGATCGAGAAGCCCTTGAAGAGCATCGACGAGCGGACAAGCTCACCGCCCAACGTGCCCTTCTGGAGCCCCATCGTCGTGATGGCCCTGGTCTCAAGATCCTGCCCGAGCGATGCGAATTCGGATTCGTCGGCAATGGCACCGAGCAGCCGCGAAAGTGCGCGATTGCGGTCCATGTTCGACAGGCCAGCCGCTTGCAGATCAGCCTCGGAGATCGCGCGAAGACTGTCCTTGGTGAGCATGGCAGAACCCTTCCAGTTCTCCGGCTGCGCCAACTTCCACACCTTGAAATCAGTCTCGGTGATGCCTTTGGCTTCCATGCGCCAGCGGTCGCCGGCATCGAGTGCAGCCCACTCGCCGCGAGAAAGTTTCCCATAGGCCCCCATCATGGTGATGGAGAGCGCGCGCCGGATCGCGTTTGTCCAGCCCTCCAGAAGCGAGGCCTTCATGGTGCCATTCGCTAAAGTTCCGGTCCAACCTTGCCCCAGGTTGCCTTCAGCAAACCGGTTCATATCCGAGATGAGGGAATTGACAACCAGGCCGGCGCGATTCGCATACTCCTTGGTTTCGCCGTCGAAGGTCCGAAGGAACCCCATCAAGGCATCTGAGTGCCTGATCCGATTGAAGCCAGTCGTCAAAAAGTAACTCGGAAAATCATTGATCGAGGAAATCAGCGCAAAGCCAAGCTTGGCGTGACTCACCAGGTTGCGCGCGCCCTGCATGACTTCGGCGAACTTCACGTCGACCGGATGATTGGCCTCGCCTGACAGAACCTTCCACATCGAATTCGCAATCCCGAATCTGTCGGAGGCTCCGGTCTTCTTCGCCGTATCGTAGAGCCAGGAGGCTTGAACGGCCGGATTCGGACCGAACTCCTCGGCGAGCGCAATATCTCGCGACAGCGCCGACACATGCCCCTGCATGGCCGAGAATACAGAGCCTTTCCCGTACTCTGCGTGATACTGAAGCCACGCGCCGGCGTCCCTGAAATGGAGGACTCGCGCGTCGCTGTGACGATTGGCCAGCATGCCAGTGCCGGAGACCTTGCCCGGCTCGATCTTGTTCAGGCCGTTGGTGCTGATGGTTTCATAGGCATGGGTCAGCATCGCCGCCGATTCAGGATCGGAGAGCAGTGAGCCATCCTCGTGCAGGTAGCGAGAACGATCGAGCAGCGGAAGAATGTCACTGCTCCATTTTTCTGCGCCGGCCTTGATGAGGCGCACCGCATCATGCGGCTGCGGGATATAGCCATAGTCCAGCTTGCCGACATCGCCGCCAAGAGAATTGAAGCGCATCCGCATGGCCTCGACGGTTTCAAGCCAGTTGGTTGAAGGAGCCGCCCGCCTTGCCGGCCCTGGTCGGCACATGACATGCACAGCACGCAGAGCACGGCCAGCGCCAGGGCGATCAGCTTGCGGGCGGTCAGCGCCGCGCGCAGCACGGCGGCGCCCAGCAGGGCGGTGACCACGAAGCTGAGCTGCGTAACCGGCAACACCACGCTGGCATCGCCCTGCTTGAGGATTATCTTCACCGCATCGAAAGGCTTGCGACCACTTGCCGTCAGATCGAGATAGCGGCCCTCGATGTTGGAATGCGCAAGAATCGTCAGTGCCACACGCTGGCGCTTATTGGTGGCTTCGTGCAGCAGATCCTTTCCGGCGAACTCAGCAGCAGCCGTCAATCGTTCGCGCTGGGTCATCTGGCGCCACGCTGCCGGATCGGATCGCGCGACCTGGCGCATGCTGTCGGTGATGCGCTGCTCGATCTGCTTGGCTTCGGCTTGGGTGATGCTCCGGCCAATGGCTTTGACGACGGCTTCGATACATTCGGTGCGCATGGTTACGCTCTCCCTTGTGGTGGTGCGACATGGAATTCGAGCGTTTCCCGCCATTCGGCATACGCCGCGACAAGTTCCGCGTCGCTGGGTTCGTGACTGAGCCAGCCGACAGTGAAGTCCGGCCAGACGTAGAAAACGGGGCGCCACCCTTCCTTCGCGGCGCCATAGAAAACCACCACGGCGGCAAACGCAATATCAGGCCGCAGCCCATGTGTGGCGCCGGTGACGTCATCCTCAGTGATCCGCTTCGCTTGCGCGATGATGGCGTGCGGATCTGTCAGGCGCGGCGCGAGGCCGTGTGCCTCGATTACCTCGATTGCCGGCTGCCGTGGCGATCCCATGGTCAAGCGCTCCTTACGCCGGGGGCCAGACGCCCTTGGTTTCGATGTATTCGCAGATCCGCGTCGCCGCGTCCTGCACCTGGCGCTTGATGTCCGTGGCCTGCATGCCGGCAGCCGCCAGCGCGCCGAAGTCGACGGTCAATTCGATGGTCTTGGTCACCACCGCGGCGCCGACTGCCTCGGTGACTTGGAACGTCGCGTCCTCTGGGTTGATCGACTATCTCCTGGTGGCCCTGACGTGTTGCTCCTTTTCTGTGGGTGAGGGTTACTGCTTCCGAGGGGATGCGTAGATCCGCGCAGCGTGCTCGGCCAGCTGGCGGATCAATACCGCCGAATTGCTCGCGGGTGAATCGGTGAGAAGCGGGATGATCTTCGGCTGCGCCTTGGCAACGTCCGCCACGAAGCGCCGGAAGTGGCCAGTCATTTCCTCGTAGCGCTCGCCCCAGCCCTGCCGCAGCTGCAGATCGCATTGCTGCGACGCCAGCTGCCACTCCGCGTCGAGCTTCGGGCTCTTGTCCATGCCGGCGAATTGCTTGTCCAGGCGCTCGACATCGGCGTAAATCTGCGCGGCGATCGGCTGCGGGATCTTGGCCGCATGAAAAAGCGCATTAACGTGCTTCGCGTCCTCGATCGGCAGGGGCGCCAGCGTCTGGAACCGGTAGGCGTTCGGGTCAGCCGGGGGCGCGAACACCGGATCGAGGTCGAACCCATCGAGCGGATTAGGTGCTGAGGCTTGTTCCGGGGCCGCTGTGCCATCGTCAGGGGGCGGCGTGAGTGTCGGGCCATCCGAAGGCGGCAAATCGCCTGCAGCGGCTTCTGTGGCCTCGGCAGCCATGCCAGCATCGAGCTCGGCCTGGCTCACGATACCGCGCGCAACCAGCTCGGCGCCCATGGCACTGAACACGGCGGAATTGTCGGAGGTTTCCATCACGGCACCATCGCAGAAGTCTTGGCGATCAGCGACCGCAGTAGCGTGTGGTCTGCCTCGGCAGCCTCAACCAGGCTCGGGCGCTGGCTGGCCACATATGGGCTCTCGTGAGCATTTCCCAGGCGGCCATCCGACCGGCCCCAGAGGTAGTGCGTGAGTCGGCCGAATAGCCGCTTGCTGAACGTCGGCGGCGTGCTCAGGGGCCGCTCGGGCAGCGCGCGCCAGATCTGATTGGTCAGCAGGACAACCGCATCGAGGCTGCTGCACAGCTTGTCGGCGTCGGTCTGCACGGTTGCGATAGCCGCGGCGCGCTGCTCGAACAGCTGCTCCAGGGCGTTGGGCTTGTTGTTGCCGGTGATGCGGTCAAGGATGCTCATGGTCTCGGGGCCTTTCTGGTTGTGATGGGGTTCATTGCCGGCGCTCTCGCTTCAGTTCGGGGAACGCATCGCCGAAGGTGTAGCAGCCGGCGTCGGGTGATTCGGATTCATGCTTGCCGCGCTCGGCCGGGATGACGTCGGCGGCGATCTCCGATGCCAGGACAGGGAAGACCGGAGCGAGATGCATAGCCCATGGATCAGGACCGACAGGCTTGTCGTCGCCAAGGTGGATCGCGATGCTGAACGGAGATTGCTGCCCGCCCTGCTTGTCGTCCAGGAGGCCATGAATCTTCATTCGAAGCTCAACCGCCTTGGCAAGTGCGTTTGCATTCTTGGTCTGTCGGGAAAACTTCATCAGGTCATCGAGCTCAGCCATGGCGCTCTCGATGCCGTACCCCGTTTTCTCGATCATCACCGCCCGGGCCTCGGTCACTACTGCCAGCACTTCGGGGTCGTGCATCAGCTTGTAGGCGCTGCTCCTGGAGTGCTGCGCCGCGTAGCCTGCCTCCCGGGCAGCCTGCGCACCGTTGCCGTGCCGGAGATACGCCAGGACGAAGCGGCGCCGGCGCTCTTCCTTGATCCTGGCCAGCAGAGGGGCAAGGCGCGCCGCGATCGCCGGATCGTCAACCTCAGAAGTCGACGGAATCGGGTCCCCGATTTGATCGCTGTTTTTTTCATCTTTGGTTTTCAAGTGCTTACCCTCTTTGACTTGCCGGCGCTGCAACCACCAGCGAACCGACCGACCTCCAGGCGCCGACAGAAGGCAGGCAGCGCCATGAATGGGCAAATCGGAGCCACGCCAGCAGCCGCACGGCGTGAGAGTGACCACTCACATGCGCGTAGAGCGTGTATTAACGCGGCTTCCTCACTATCCCCAATCCTGATTTCATTCGCCTGCAACTGCTGGGAGGACGGCGCCATAGGTGAGCGCGATCGAGGTCAGGAGGATGGCGACATCGCGCCAGGTGATCACTCTCATGCGGCCTCCCGGTGATACTTGTTCTCGATGCATTTGGCGAACGAGGACGGCGCCATCAGGAAATCGATGTCGGCAATGAATGGCGGTCTTCCTGGTTGAGGGGTTGCCCTCCCTGTGAGAAAGGAGGACTCGGCACAGGTCGCGAAGAATGCTTCCCAGGCCCTGAGGCCGTCCGTGGTGGTGGAATACCCGAATGGCGAGAATGTGAGCTTTGCTGCCTCATTCCATCGCGCCTTGATTGCTCCCCTGCGTGCGGTGTTGATCACCTTGCACTTCGGGTTGTCAGGCATCTGTCGGTGATAAGCAGCGACCACTGCCTCCACCGGACAAGAGAGCGCTTGCGCTATCTCCCTGACGGTTGTTGACGGTTCACTGACGGTTAGGGCCGCATCCATGCGGCCCGTCTTGACGCATCCATGCGACCCCTCCTGTGCATCCATGCGGCCCGTCGCATCCATGCTACCCGTCGCATGAGTGCTACCCGTACCCGTCGCATCGGTGCGGCCCGTAGGGGTAGCATCAACGCGACCCGTTAGCATGTTCAGATTGATCTGATATTGCCGGGTTGATCCGGGGGGCCCGCCCGTCTCGTTGCCGATCACCGACACATATCCGGATTCGATCAGCCGGTGAATATTCCGCTGAGCCTGCGACCTTGAGACGCGGGTTTTCTTCGCGATTGCGTTGATCGATGGGAACAGATTCCCGCCCTGGTCGTTGCACCAGTCAGCGAGCGCGAGGATGGTCAGGAGATCGGCGCCGCCGCCCGGGAAGTTGTCCCACACCTTAGAGAAGACCCTGACTGACATCAGTCCGCCCCTCTGTCGTCGAAGCCGCGTCTCGGTTTGGCGTCGCTCCTGGCGCGCGGATTCCGCCCGGTGAAATCGCGGAAGCACATTTCATTCGGGTACCAGCT
>JAPLRA010000337.1 GCA_026399445.1 Sulfuritalea sp. | reverse complement strand
GGCGACGCAGCTTTTCGCGGCGACGGCCGTCGCAGTCGTCCTCGATCTGGGGGCCGAGGCCCATCAGCATGGCGAGATCGATGCCCGAGGTGAAATACTTGCCGCGTCCCACGAGCACACCCACACGGGCTTCGGGCGTGGTGTCGAGCCATTCCATGGCCCGCTCGATTTCGTACCACATCGGCTCGCTCATGGCGTTGGCCTTGTCGGGCCGGTTGAGGGCGATGGTGGCGACGCCGGCATCGAGGCTTACGTCGAGGGTGGTGAATTCCATAAATCCTCCGGGGTGTGCGTGTGGGTAAAGCGGCAATTCCGCTATCTTAGTGCGCCGGGTCTTGTCCGTAGCGCGCATGCAGGCCGGCGATGGTCGCATGGAAGTCGCGCATGGTTTCTTCGATGATCTGCCGCACCGGAAGTACGGCGTCGATGCGGCCGCAGACCTGGCCGGTGAGCGGCACGGCGGCTTCCATATCGCCGCCGAAATAGAGTTGCTGCACGCCGGCGAACTCCTTGCGGATGTCTTCCGGCAGGGTCAGTTCGAGTTGCGACGTACGTTCGGTGCGCAGCGCGCGCAGTGCCGCACCCTTGCCGCCATGGTTTAGCAGGACGGTGTCGGTTTCCTCGGCGGCGACGATGGCGTTCTTCCAGTTGGCATGCACCGGCGATTCGCTCGAGCTGAGCATGCGCGTACCCATCTGGATGCCTTCGGCGCCCAAGGCAAACGCCGCGGCCATGGAGATGCCGTCGGAAAACCCGCCGGCCGCCACCACCGGGACGCTCACTCGCGAGCAGGCCAGCGGCAGCAGGACCATGGAGGCCACATCGCGCTGGTTCTTGAAGCCGCCGCCTTCGCCGCCTTCGACGATCAGGCCGTCCACCCCGGCCTCGACGGCTTTCAGCGCGCCCTTGAGTGTCGGCACGACATGGAACACGGTGAGGCCGGCGGCCTTGAGCTGGGCACAAAAACGCGTGGGGTCGCCGGCTGAGGTGGTGACAAAGCGCACACCTTGCTCCACTACGAAGTCGACGATCGAAGGATCGCGCACATAGGACAGGGCGATGTTGACGCCGAAGGGCTGGTGTTTCGATGATGCCCATGCCGCCGGCGTTGGATACCGCCGAGGCCAGTTGGGCGCGGGCGATCCAGCCCATCGGGGCCTGGATGATGGGATGTTTGACGCCGAGCAGCTGGGTGACGCGGTTGGCTATGGTCATGTCGGGTTTCCTGATGGTCAAAGTGCCGTTGCCGGGCGATACGCATCGCGCAGTTCGCGCTTCAATACCTTGCCGATGGCGCTGCGCGGCAGGGTGTCGACAATCTCCACGGCGGCGAGGCGCTGGGTCTTGCCGAGGCGCTGATTGGCCCAGTTCTGAATCGCGATCGCCGTATCACCAACGCCGAATTTTTTAACAACAAAAGCCACCGGGGTTTCGCCCCAGCGTTCCGAGGCGACGCCGACCACGGCCACTTCTGCCACGGCGGGGTGCTGGATCACCCGAAATGACCATGTCCTTCTTGCGGTCCATCAGCGTCAGGAAGCCGTCGGCGTCGAAGCGGCCGACGTCGCCGGTGCGGATGAAGCGCTTGCCGTCGGGCGCGAACCATTCCGCTTCGCGCGTCTTGTCCGGCTGACGATGGTAGCCGAGCATCATGGCCGGCGAATGGCCGACGATTTCACCAATTGCACCGATTTCGCCGCGCGCCACTTCATGCCCGGCCTCGTCGATCAGGCGCATGTCGTGACCTTCGGCCGGCGCACCGACCGTGGCCAGCTTGTCGGGATGCTCGTGGGCGGCGAGGATGCAGGTGCCACCGCCTTCGGTCATGCCGTAGTACTCGACCAGGCCGCCGGGCCAGCGCTTGAGGATGTCGGCCTTGAGCGCGGCCGAGAACGGCGCGCTGGTGCATAGCTTCATGCGGAAGCTGGAAAGGTCGTAGCGACCGAAATCGGGGTGGCCCATCAGGCGCTGGTATTGCACCGGCACCAGCATGGTGTGGGTGGCGCGATGCTGCTCGGCCAGCGTCAGATACTTCGCCGCATCGAACTTCGCCATCAGCACCACTGTGCCGCCGAGCGTGACAGTGGGAAAGAAGCTGACCAGCGTGGTGTTGGAGTAGAGCGGTGTGGCAATCACGGTCACCGCATCGGGGCCGTAGCCTTGCAGGCGGGCGCGCTGCACATGCGCCCAGCGCATGCCGTGCGGCTGCACGATGCCCTTGGGCGTGCCGGTGGTGCCGGAGGAATAGATGATGTTGAAAGGCCACTCGGCGGTGGCGGCATCGACGAACATCAGTCCGGCGTCGGCATTGGCCGCCATGTCGGCGAGGCTTTGCGCTGTCGAAGAGGGCGCCAGCGGCGCCACGGCAACCCCGGCGCGCAGTGCGCCGAGAAACACCGCGGCATATTCCAGCGAGGCGCCGGCACAGATCGCTACGGCTTCTGTGGGCCGGATGCCGTCGCGCTGCAGGGTCGCGGCGACGCGATCCATCATCGCGTCCAGCGTGGCGAAGGAAACCGTGCGTTGGTCCTGGATCAGCGCCGGATGGCCGGGGCGGGTGCGCGCCTGTTCGCGAATCAGTTCGCCGTAGGTGCCGAAGGGCTGTTCGATCAATTCAGCCGGACTCATGCTTAAACGTCGTCGGCCTTCTTGAAATCGCGCCGAAGAAACATGCCGTAGCCTTCCATCTGCATGACCTCTTCGTTGTTCTGGTTCAGCATCTCCCAGCGGTTGCGCACCAACCCGACGTGGGGCTTGCTGTCCAGCGGACGCGCTTCGAGCACGACGGTGCGCACGTGCAGGGTATCGCCGGGGCGCACCGGTTTCAGCCAGCGGATGTTCTCCAGTCCGGGCGAGCCGAGACTTGCCGTTTCCAGCAGGTAGGCGTCGCACATCATGCGCATGGCCAGCGCGCAGGTGTGCCAGCCGCTGGCGCAGAGGCCGCCGAACAGGCTGTTCTTGCCGCCCTCCTCGGACAGGTGGAAGGGCTGCGGATCGAACTGGCGGGCGAAGGCGATGATTTCCTCCGCGGTCAGGGTGACGCCGCCGAATTCACGGACCTTGCCGACGGGGAAATCTTCCCAATAGTATTTATACGTTTTGGCTGGACTGCTCATGGGATGTGTTCCTCGGACGGATTCAAACGGGACGCAGGGCGCCGTCCTGCAACAGCGGCACCACGTCGTAACAGCTTTCCTGCGCGGCGAAGGCGACTTCGGCATCGAGCCGGCGCGCCAGCATCATGCGGCCGACGCGGGCGCGGCGCAGTGCATCGAGGCCGTCGCAATGGTCGTGCAGCAACTCGGCAGCCAGCGCCGCATCCGAAAACTCGGCGCTCGTGGTACGGCGATGGAACAGCGACACCAGGTAACCGGCGCCGTAGAAGTCTTCGAGGTTGAAGTTGTCGGCGGAACCGGAGCATACGATCAGGATGGTGCTGTCGGGATGATGCGTGACGATGCGCTCGACCACCGCGCGGCCGTTGAGCAGCGCAGCGGCATAGACGTGAGCGGCGCCCGTCGACTTGGCCAGCGCCACGGTGCCGTTGGTGGTGCAGTAGATCAGGCGGCGGCCGGCGATGCCTTCGGCCAGCAGCGCCTTGGGCGTCGGGTGCACGAAGCCGGGCAGGGTGTCGGCATTGAGCTCGCCGGACAGCACATACGAGCCGTCCGGGAATTGCTTTGCCGCCTCCAGCGCGGCACGGCCGTCGAGCGTGGGGATGACTTCACTCGCGCCGTGCGCCAGCGCGGTGACGATGGAGGAGGTGGCGAACAGGATGTCGAGCACCACCACCACCTTGCCCTCGAGGCGCTGGGCGTCGAGTTCTTCCTTCTTCAGCAGGACATGGATTTTCTGCACGCTCAGCCTTCCAGTTTCTTGCGGTCCACATTGCGTACCGTGACCTGCGCGGTGGCGCAGAGCGTCTCCCTGCCATCCTTCACGGCAAACACATCGGCGGCGCCGACGCTGACCGAGTAGCCGGCGCTGACGGTGCGGCCGCGCGCCACCAGTCGCTCGCCGGTGGCAGGCGCAAGGAACTTGACGTTCTGGTCCAGCGTCAGGCCGATCCGGTCGGCGGGCAGCAGTGTTCCCAATGCCGAGGTCGCCGCGAAGTAGGCCACGGCGGAAACGGCGGTGCCCTGAAAGTGGCCGGGCCGGTAGCTGAGTTCGTCGCGGTAGGGCAGCACGGCCTCGAGGTGGCCGGGTCCGATGTCGGCGAACTCGACACCGAAGAAGCGCGCGGCCGGCATGTCCAGCGTATTGCGGCGAACGGTCTCGACGAAATCGGGATTGGCGGGTATGAAGGGGTCTCTGGCGGACATTGGTTTTTTCGAGTTGGGGTTAGGGGGCGGATCGGCAGCGGGGTTGGTCACTCAGCCGTCCGGCTGTTCTTTGGGAACGACGGGCTTCATCAGCGCAAAGACGCCAGTGCCGGTCATGATGGTGCGGTCGCCGGTGCGCAGCGTGCAACTGGCATAGGCGAGGCGGCCGCCCATGCGGTCGATGTCGACATGGGCCTCGACCCAGTCGCCGGGCTCGGCGCTGGTGATGAAATTGGTGG
>JAPLRA010000261.1:675-4573 GCA_026399445.1 Sulfuritalea sp. | reverse complement strand
GGACCGCAGCGCGGCCAACGCCGTGTTCGGCCTGTTGCTGGAACTCTGTCGCGAGCATCACGCCGCGCTGGTGCTGGTGACCCATGACATGGATCTTGCGGCACAGGCAGCGAAAGTTTTTCGTCTTCAGGATGGCCAGCTGGCTTGAAGCCAGTCGGGTGTCGCTCACTCGTTATACTGGTCGCTTAGCCAATAGCGGCTGGGCCGGCGTTTTTTCAGAAGGAAGTCCCCATGGAATTCATATTCTCCCCCGCCATCGCTCTGATGAGCCGCCTAAAGTATTCCGCCAAGTTTGCGATTCTGGGCTTGCTGGCGGTGCTGAACATCGGTTATTTGCTGGCAACGCTGATCGCCGGGCAATCGACGGCAATCCGCCTGTCGGGCAACGAGCGGGCCGCACTGGAATTGATTGGTCCGATACACAAACAGATCCAGCTGACCCAGCAGCATCGCGGGCTTTCTGCCGGTTATCTGGGCGGCAACGCGGGAATGAAGCCGAAGCTCGAGGCCAAGCAGGCCGAGGTCGCAATCGCAATCAAGGAAGTCGACGCGATTGAATCGCGGCGCGCTGGATTACTCAGGACGAGTTCAGAGTGGACGGGCGTCAAGGCCGACTGGGACAAGTTGCGCGGGGGCCTGGAGGCAATGAAGGTGCCGGAAACTCTCGCGACGCATGGCGCCCTGATCGAGCGTGCCCTGCGTCTGCAGGTTCAGGCAGCGGATGCGGGTTCGCTGGTGGGTGATCCGGATATCGATTCGTTCTACATCATTGATACCTTGATTCATCGCCTGCCCGCGATGCTTGAGCGTCTGGGAAAAGTCCGAGCCAAAGGAACCGGCACGCTTTCCAGGAAAGAGATTTCCGAAGCCGACAAAGTCGAGTTTCAGGTTCATCTGGCGGTTTTAAAGCAGAGCATGGATGTGCTCAAGCTGAATCTCGACAAGGCCGGACAGCAGAACCCGGCGATTGCCCCAACACTTAAGCGTTTGGGTACCGAGTTGGGCGCGGCCAGCGCTGAAGTGATGACCATGATTTCGGACGATATCGTCAGCGGACGGTTTTCCATCCCGCCGCAGACCTATTTCGACAAGTGTACGCAAACCATCGATATAGGCTATCGCGAGCTTTTCAGTACCCTGGTACCCACCCTTGACTCCCTGCTCAAGGTGCGCCAGGACAGATTGCAGCGGGACCTGATTCTGGAAATTGGCGTTTCGGCGGTTTTCGTGCTGCTGCTGCTGTGGCTCTCGGGCGGCGCTTACTATGCAGTGATACGGGCGGTACATGATTTGTCGCACGGGGCCACGGCGATGGCCGGTGGCGATCTTACGGTGCGTATTTCGATGAGCACCAGTGACGAATTGAGCGAAGTCGGCGAAAGCTTCAACCGCATGGCGACGTCAATTCAGGCTCTGCTGCGCAGCGTTCAGCAAACGGCAAGCAGCGTCAGCGAGGCGGCGAGTGAAGTGTCCCGCTCTGCCAACCGTGTCTCCGACAGTTCGAGCGAACAGAGCCAGGCTGCGACCGGCATGGCGTCTGCGGTGCAGCAGATGACGGCGAGCATCGACCAGATTTCCGAGCACGCTCGAACCGCGCAGCAGGTATCGGTGGAATCGGGAAGCCTGTCGGAACAGGGTGGGCGCATTGTCGATGGCACAGCGCGGGAGATGGAACGCATTGCCGATACCGTGAATGAATCTGCGCGCATCATCGAACAACTCGGCAAGCATTCCGAAGGCATCTCAGCGATTGTTAATGTGATCAAGGAAATTGCCGACCAGACCAACTTGCTGGCGTTGAATGCGGCGATTGAAGCTGCCCGGGCGGGTGAGCAGGGTCGCGGTTTTGCGGTGGTGGCGGATGAAGTGAGAAAACTGGCGGAGCGGACCACCAAGTCGACCACGGAAATTTCGGACATGATCGGCGCCATCCAGCAGGGCACCAAGGGTGCAGTGGACAGCATGAAGAGCGGCGTTATGCGGGTGGCGGAGGGCGTTACGCTGTCGCGTCGCGCCGGCGAGTCTATTGCGAAGATCCAGCAGGGGACTCAGGAAGTGCGGCAAAGCGTGGGCGACATTTCAAATGCCATGAGCGAGCAGTCGCTGGCCAGCAACGAGATCGCGCGCGGTGTCGAGCACATTGCCCAGATGGCGGAGCGCAACAGCGTCGATGTCAGAGCGACTGCTGACACGGTGCTGCGGTTGGAGCAAATGGCGTCGGCACTTCAGGCCGAGGTGAAGCGCTTCCGCGTTTAGCGGCCGGATTGGTGCCGGGGCGCGCTACTCGGTGTCGTCCTTTTTCGTCCCTTCCAGGGCGTGTTCGAGTTCGACCCGGCCGTGCGGTGAGGCCATCGCGATCAGCGTGAAGCCGGGCTGCAAGACGAAATCACTGCGTGGATTGAATTCCCAGTCACCGCGAGTACGGACCGCGAGCAACACATAGTTGTCGCTGCGAAGCCGGCGCAAGTCTGCCAGTGGGCGCGGTTCGAAACTGGCGGGCACCACCACTTCCTCCACGCGCAGTTTGTGCACCGAGCGCAGCATTTCATCCAGAAACGAGACGACATGGGGGCGCAGCATGGCCGAGGCGATGCGCATGCCGCCGGTAAAGTTCGGCGAGACGATGGAATCAGCACCGGCCTTGCGCATTTTTTCGACATTGCGCAGGTCATTGCAGCGTGCCACCGCCCGTGCGGCGGGATTGATCTGCTTGGCGGTGAGGCTGATCATCAGGGTGCGGCTGTCATCGCCGGGGACCGCGAAAACACCCTTGGCTTCCTCGAGGTTGGCGCTGATCAGCAGATCGTCGTCGGACGCATCGCCCTGAAGATAGAGCATGCCCGGTTTCTTCTCGGCATGTGATTCCAGCAGTTCCAGATTTTCGTCGATGGCGACGTAGTGATGATTGGTGGCCTCCAGTTCGGCAGCCACGTTGCGTCCGACCCTGCCGAAGCCGCACAGGACGTAGTGGCCTTTAACTTTTTTCATCATTTTGTCCATGCGTCGTCTCCGCATTGATTTGTCAAAGTCACTGGCCAGCACCAGCGCCGTTACGCTTGAAAAGAAGTAGGTCATGATGCCGATGCCGGAAAAGGCCACGGCCATCGTGAATAGTTCCCGTTCCGGGTGGTGAAAGATTTCCACGCCGGCGCCGTAGCCGATGGTGGCAACCATCAGGAATGTCATGTAAACAGCATCAAACCAGGTGGCGTCTGCCTCGGCGAAGTGTTTGTAGCCGAATGTCCCCGCCACCATGACGACCGAAAAGGCACTCAGGGCGACGAGAATCGAATGCCGGGCACGGCGCAGGACATCGTCGGTATTGCGATCGTAGTTCATGAGGCAAACCGTTGGCTGCGCTGCCGCCAGGCGCGGAGCAGGTAGATGCGCCACGCCAGTCGCACCGCAAAATACCCGGCGATGGCGAGTGCCGAAGCGAGCAGCACCAGACCGAAGGCCAACGGTGCACCGAGACCGATCATCCAGTCGATCACCGCGTGCATCCACGCAAACAACCCCTCGTCGCCGGGCTCGGGAGGGGGCACAAAACCTTTTCCTTCGCCCGGCAGCGCCCACTGTCCGAGAGCGTAGGCAACGATATACAGCGGTACGATGGTGAAGGGGTTGGTGTAGAGCGTGGTCAGCATCGCCAGCGGCAGATTGACGCGAAACATCACCGCACAAATCGCAGCCCCCAGCATTTGCAGCGGCCCCGGGATCAGGCCGCAGAACATGCCTGCCGCCACGGCGCCCGCCGCCGAATGGCGATTGAGGTGCCAAAGTCGCGGGTGCAGGAGTGTGTTCTCGAATGGAGCCAACCAGCGGTTGGCCAGAATCGCTTCATGATCGGGCAGGAATTTGCGAATATGACGGCGCATCACTGAATTCTAACGGATGC
>JAPLRA010000261.1:0-632 GCA_026399445.1 Sulfuritalea sp. | reverse complement strand
GATCGACAGTTCGCTCACGCCCTCGACTGCGCCGGTGAGCACGTCGCCGCGGACCACCGGGCCGACACCCTCGGGCGTTCCGGTAAAGATCAGGTCGCCGGGGAAAAGCTCGAAGTATTTCGAGAGGTGGGCGATGGTTTCGGGCACGGACCAGATCAGATCGGCCAGATCGCCTTCCTGTTTCTTCACGCCGTTGACCGTGAGCCAGACCTTGCCGCTCGTCGGGTGGCCGCAGTGGCTGGCGGGAACAATCGGCGTGATGGGCGCCGACTGATCGAAGGCCTTGCCCAGTTCCCACGGCCTGCCCTTGTCGCGCAAGGCGAACTGCAGGTCGCGGCGGGTCATGTCGAAACCCACGGCGTAGCCCCAGACATGATCGTTGGCCACGTCCGCGGCAATGTTGCGGCCCCGCTTGCCGATGGCTACAACCAGTTCCACTTCATGATGGTAGTTGGCGGTTTCCGGCGGATAGGCAATGTCTCCGGTGACACCTTTTGCCACCGGAACGACAGCATCAGCAGGTTTGCAGAAGAAGAAGGGCGGATCGCGGTCCGGATCGGAGCCCATCTCTCTGGCATGCGCGGCGTAGTTGCGGCCGACGCAGTAGATGCGCCGCACCGGAAAGCTGTCGG
>JAPLRA010000150.1:936-4785 GCA_026399445.1 Sulfuritalea sp. | reverse complement strand
AATCTGTTTGCCGGGCTGCCGGCTACGCCCGAAGCGGCTGAGCGCATTGAAACCTTGCTGTCTCAACCCGGGCTGCGCATCGAACGCATTGTCTCGACCGGCCAGGCCAGCCCGCCGGGATTCTGGTACGAGCAAGCTGATGCCGAATGGGTACTATTGTTGTCCGGCGAAGCGTGGCTGCGCTTTGAGGATGAAACCGAGGCCCGACGCTTGCGCCCCGGCGACTGGCTGACCATCGAGTCCGGACGGCGTCACCGCGTCGAATGGACGGCGACCGATGCGGCGACGGTCTGGCTGGCGATACACCACGCGCCTGAAACGATGGCGGGCTGAGTCTACTTGACGACTTCAGAAGCAAACCTGTCTATCGCCTTGTACGCCTCTTCATGGGCATTGAAGAACATGTGATGTCCGGATCGGCATGGTTCTTGTGATTCGGAGTCGCCCGTTTTCAAAAGAACATAGTCCATTTTCTGCCTGTTGCTTTTCATCAGGTCTTTGTACACCCCGAGAGAATTGGCATTGGTTGAATTCCGACAGCCATCATATTCGTGAGCCAGGAACAAGATGGGTACGTTCGTCTCCGAGTTAAACCAGGCGCCATTTCTGGCCGAGCTGTAAATCATTCCGCTGACAATGCCTTCCTTCTGATTCCTCTGCAGGTATCGATAAAACTCCGTAATGCTGACGGCGCCATTGCTATGCCCCATCAACCAGACTGGCTTGTTGAATTTCGCCTTGTAGAACTGAACCACATCTTCAATCCGTGAAAGATGAGCGGCGGTAGCCCTCGAAATCGGGTAAGGATTGCCCACAGGCAATGCGTTCGGACTATCAAAAATGACTACGTTGAAGATACCTGATGTGATGCCGGGATTGCTGAGCGGTTTCAGGGTGTTTCCATAGAAGCCGCCCATGTCCGCTCGGTCCGGAGAAAGTCCCAGATGTCCTTCGCCGCCAGGAATCATGATCAGCGTAGCTTTTGCCGAATCACTTTTCCACAAAAACGTCAGCGTTACATCTGAAGTTGAAACCACCCCGTTTTCAATATGGCCGACCGACAGCACTTCTGCATAACAGCTGGTCAGCGAAAAACAAAAGCAGGCACGCAATAGCCACAGCAGGATCTTGTTGGGCATGTTCATGGAGAAGTCCGCAAGAAATAACTCATATCCAAATGGACGACGCAGCCGGCGCAGCTTGTTCAAGATACTCTTGTAAGACCAGACTGCAACCCTGGCTCGCGAAGACGCAGCAGTCCGTCCAGTCTCATTCTTGCTTCATCGCCAATGGCGGCTCCCGCCGCCACCAGGCCTTGCGCACTTCCTCCAGCCCCCACATCAGCGCCGCCAAGGCCAGCGCCAGCAGCCAGACCTCGGCACCCACCGGCGCCGTGCCGAACAACCAGTTGCCGGCCGCGGTGTAGATGATGAACAGGATAACGCCGAGCTCGGCCGCCAGGCCGAGCAGGATATAGGGATTGCTGACCAGTCCGAAGGACAACGACGACCTGGACGGGTGGCGGCACAAAAAGACATTCATCATCTGCATCACCACGATCGTCACCAGACAAGCCGAGGTTGCCTGCAGGTACAGCGGGTCGGTGCGGTCGAGGTTGACGCCGTAAGTCCAGCCGGCCGCGTTGAGCACGAAGAAGAACACCGCCATCGCCGCCGCCGCTTCCAGCACGCCGAGGAACAGGTAGGCGCGGGCAATCAGGCCCCATGACAGCAGGCGCTCGTTACGCGCCCGGGGCGGACGGTGCATCACGGCGGGATCGGGTTTCTCGGCGCCCAGCGCCAGCGCCGGCAGCATGTCCGTGCCGAGGTCGACGGCGAGGATCTGGATGATGGTCAGCGGCAGCGGGATGCGGAACAGGACGAAGGCGAGATAGGGCACCAGTTCCGGGATGTTCGAACTCAGGATGTAGGTGAGGAACTTGCGGATGTTGTCGAAAACCGCGCGCCCTTCCTCGATCGCGGCGACGATGCTGGCGAAGTTGTCGTCGAGCAGGATCAGGTCGGCGGCCTCCTTGGCCACATCGGTGCCGGCTATGCCCATGGCGATGCCGATGTCGGCGGTCTTCAGCGCCGGTGCATCATTCACGCCGTCGCCGGTAACGGCGACGATCTCGCCCTTCTTCTGCAAGGCCTGGACGATCAGCATCTTCTGTTCGGCGGCAACGCGGGCGAAGATGATCTCCTTCGCATCGAGCGCCAGTTGCAGTTGCGCCGGCGAAATGGAGCGCAACTGGTCGCCGCTGATCACTACCGGGTTTTCTGTCTTCACCATGCCGATCTGGCGCGCTATCGCCAGCGCTGTGTGCGGGTGGTCGCCGGTGACCATGATGACGCGGATGCCGGCCGTGGCGCAGCGCGCGACGGCATCGGCCACCTCGGGTCGCGGCGGGTCTTCCAGCCCGACCAGGCCGGAGAGGATCATGCCGCGCTCTTCGCTCGGCAGCCCGTCGCGAATGTCGCCACTGAGCGCGCAATGAGCGAAAGCCAGCACGCGCAATCCGGCTTCGGCCATCTGCCGCTGCGCGCCCAGCAGGCGGGTTCTTGCCACCGGGTCGAGCGGCACGATGCCGGCGTCGAACTGCACGAAGTCGCAGACGGCGAGCACGGTCTCCGGCGCGCCCTTGCAGTAGAGCATGTGGCCCTGCGGCGTTGCGCACAGCACCGACATGCGCTTGCGGTCGGTATCGAACGGGATCTCATCGATCTGCGTGTGGTCGGCCAGCCTGCCGGCCACCTGTCGTCCCATGCTGGCCAGCGCGACCTCCATCGGGTCGCCCAGCAGTTTCTCGTCGACGATCTTCAGGTTGTGGCAGAGCGCGGCATTGACGAACAGTTCGCGGTTGTCCAGGGTGAGTCGTGGCTGCGCCGCCAGATCGCCGACGTCGAGAAAGCCGCCGCCCAGCCACAGGCGCTGCACCGACATGAGGTTCTGCGTCAGCGTGCCCGTCTTGTCGCAGCAGATCGTCGTGGTCGAACCCAGCGCCTCGACCGCGGGCAGGTGACGCACCAGCGCATTGCGTTTGGCCATGCGCTGCGTCGCCATTGCCAGCGACAGCGTCACCGTCGGCAACAGTCCTTCCGGCACGTTGGCGACGATGATGCCGATGGCGAACAGCAGGTTCTCCCAGGTCGGCAGGCCCATCGCCTGACCGACGAAGAACAGCGCCACGCCCATGCTCGTGGCAAGCGCCGCGACGATGCGCGACAGGCGCGCAATCTCGCGTTGCAGCGGCGATGAGGCCTCGCCGGCGGTTTGCGTCAGATGGGCTATGCGGCCGAACTCGGTGCGCATTCCGGTGGCGTAAACCACCGCGCGCGCCTGGCCCGACACCACCGTGGTGCCGGCCAGCACCACGTTCTTCGCATACAGCGGCGAGTCCTCGGCGCTGGGCTCGGTGGTGCGCGCCTTGGGCAGCGATTCGCCGGTGACCGTCGCGGTATTCACGCGCAGCGCGAAGGCCTCGATCAGGCGGCAGTCGGCGGCAATGAAATTGCCCTCCTCCAGCAACAGGATGTCCCCCGGCACCAGGTTGGTCGCGAGCATCTCGATGATTTCGCCGCCACGCATGGCCTGCACCTTCTGCGGCAGCAACTGGCGCAGCGCCTCGACGGCCTGCTCGGCCTTGTATTCCTGCCAGAAGGAAAACACGCCGTTGACGATGATGACGCCGACAATCGCCACGCCGAGGCGGGCCATGCCCTGGCCCGGATCGAACTGGTCGGCGAGAAACGCCAGCGCCGCGCCAATCCACAGGATGATGGCGAAGAAGTGGGTGAACTCGCGGACGAAGACGAGCAGGAGATTCTCGCGGGCGACTTCCTCAACGTG
>JAPLRA010000150.1:0-867 GCA_026399445.1 Sulfuritalea sp. | reverse complement strand
TTCTCGCGCGCCACTTCCTCGACATGGTTCGGCCCGAATTCCGCCAGCCGGCGCGCCGCTTCGGACGCCCCGAGGCCGGCGGCCGTGGTTTTCAGGCTGGCGAGGGCTTGCTCGACGCTGAGACCATGAATATGCATGGCACAAACACCATCAAGCCGCTCCGATGCGCTGCAGGCGTACGCGCAGTTCGGCGATTTCGTCCAGCAGGTCGAGCGCCAGCGCGACGCCCGGCGGATTGAGTTCCAGATCGCGCGACAGGCGCAATGCCAGCCGGGCGCGACGCAAGGAATCGCCGCTGAAGCGCCACTCCTCGGGCGATTCGCCGACCGGTTGCAACACGCCTTCAAAAACCCAGGCCGTCACATGCTGCTCTTCGGCGCTGCAGGCCTGGCACAGCTCCACCAGCGTCAGCTGGACTTGCTCTTCGACCACCGGCCCCTGAACGAACGACACAGTAATTTTATTCATGGCGGGTCATCCCTCCAGATGGGTTCGCGGGTTGAAATCGAAGGCCTTGGCCATCGCGCGATAGGCGTCCTGCGCAGCCTCGCCATCGGCCGGCGGCAGGGCAATCGAAAGCACTACGTACAGATCGCCCGGCGGCGTACCTGGAATGCCCCGGCCCTTCAGGCGCAACTGGCGGCCCGCCACCGATCCGGGCGGAATCGTGAGCTGCACCGGTCCTTCCGGCGTCGGCGCCGCGACCGATGCGCCCAGCGCCGCTTCCCATGGCGCCAGCGGCAGATTCAGATAGACATCGCGACCCTCGGTACGAAACCGCGGATCGGGCTTGAAGGCGATTTCCAGATACAGGTCGCCCGCCGCGCCCTCACCCAGCCCCGGCGCGCCCTGGCCTGCCAGGCGAAG
>JAPLRA010000083.1 GCA_026399445.1 Sulfuritalea sp. | reverse complement strand
TCCAAGCGACCGAGCGATTTGTAAGAGCGCGCCAGCATGGCCCAGCCTTCGGGATTGTCGGGGTTCTGTTCCAGCTTGCTGGCGAGCTTGACGACCAGTTGCTCCATGTCGGCCGTGGCCCGCTGCGTCTGCACCGCGACGGGCAATACGGCGGCGGGGCTGCCCAGCAAAGCGTACATGGCAACGGCGATCAAGGGCAGCAGAATGGCGATCGCGATGCCGCTGCTGCGACTGAAGCCTTCTGAAGCGGCAACTTCGACAGCCGCCGTGTCGTCGAGGAGCTGCCGCTGAAGTTCTTCGCGCGCTTCCGTCAGGTCGGCAGCGGAAAGCGTGCCATTGCTGCGGTCGCGCTCCAGTTCGCCGAGGCGGTCGCGGTGGATGGCGGTATTGAGCGCCGGCAAGGAGTCGGCGCTGGCGGTACGGCGACCGGCAGTCCACCACGGGCGCAGCAGCAGTGCCAGAGCGACGACGACCAGCGTCGCCGCGGCGAGATAAAAAGTAATCATGAGTTGGACTGGTCCAGCAGGGCCGCAGCGCGGCGACGTTCTTCTTCGGAAAGTACGGGTGCTGCCTCTTCCTTGGCGCGCCGCCGCAGGAACGCAATCAGCGCGGCAATGCCTCCCGCCAGCAACACGAAGGGCCCGCCCCAGAGCAGCCAGGTGGTCGGCTTCACCGGCGGCCGGTAGCGCACGAAGTCGCCGTAGCGCGCAACCATGAAGTCGAGGATTTCCTGATCGGTCTTGCCTTCGCCGATCATTTTGCGAATCTCGCGGCGCAGATCCTGCGCCAGCTCGGCATGCGAGCCGGACAGCGATTCGTTCTGGCAAACCAGGCAGCGCAACTCTTCGCTGATCGCGACCATGCGCTTTTCGATCGCGATGTCGGCCGCCATCGGCGCCGCTTCCCGGGCCATCGCCGCGCCGGCGAACACCAGCATGCAGCAGATCAACACACTACGCAGCTTCATTTCGATAACTCCGCGACCAGTGGCAGGATCTGCTTCTGCAGCGACTCCGGGGTAATCGGCCCGGTATGCTTCATGCGTATCATGCCGGCCTTGTCGATGACATAGGTTTCGGGCACGCCATACACGCCGTAATCGATGCCGACCCGGCCGTCGGCATCGACGGCGGACAGCACGTAAGGATCGCCGAATTTCGCCAGCCACATTTTTGCATCGCCGGGCTGGTCCTTGTAGTTCAGGCCGACGACAGGCAGCTTGCCCTCCTTGGCAAAAGACACCAGCAACGGGTGCTCCTGGCGGCAGGAAACGCACCACGAGGCCCAAACGTTGAGCAGCCAGACCTTGCCTTTCATGTCCGCCGGCGCAAAGCTCTTGTCGGCCGCAGCGAGTTGCGGCAGCGTGAAAGCCGGAGCGGGCTTGTCCTTGAGCGGCGAAGGCACATCGCGCGGATTGAGGGTCAGGCCAATCGCCAGGAAAATCAGCAGCACGACGAAAACAGCAAGCGGGATGAGGAAGCGCTTCATGCCGGCACGCCTCCTGCAGGAAGGCTGGCAGCCGCTTTGACACGCAAGCGGTAACGACGATCAAGCATGGCGATGAAGCCACCCAGGCCCATCAACAGGCAACCGCCCCAGATCCAATCGACGAAGGGTTTGTAGTACACCCGGACGCTCCAGGCACCGGTGTTGTCGAGCGGTTCGCCGAGCGAGACATACACGTCACGCGTGAATGCCGCGTCGATGGCGGCTTCGGTCATCGGCATCTGCGACGAGAAATAGTTGCGCTTTTCGGGATACATGGTCTTCAGCACGCGGCCATCCTTCGACAACTCGACGGTGCCCACCGAAGCACGATAGTTGGGGCCGGGCGCGTCTTTCACGCCGAGCAGGCGGAAGCCATAGCCGCCCACCTGGACCGTATCGCCCGGCTCCATGCGGACATCCTTTTCTTCCTGATAGCCGCCGACCATGGCCACGCCGATGACGAATACGGCAATGCCGAAGTGCGCTACATGCAGCGAGCTCATCGCCGTGAGCGGCGTCCAGGCGCCCATCAGCAGCGGAAAACCTATGCCGGCAACCACGGCCAGTGCCATGCTCAGCCGCAAGCGGCGCGCAATGGCCTTGAGGTCGGCATGCTTCCAATGCGCCATGGGGCCCACCGCCATCAGTACCAGCAGCGGCACCATGACCGGCACGAAGACGGCATTGAAGTACGGTGGCCCCACCGAAAGCTTGCCCATGCCGAGCGCGTCGATCAGCAGCGGATACAGTGTGCCGAGCAGTACGCTGCCGGCAGCCACTACCAGCAGCACGTTGTTCATCAACAGCAGGGTCTCGCGCGACACCAGACCGAAGTTGCCGCCGGCGCTGACCTTGGGCGCCCGCCAGGCAAACAGCGTCAGCGAACTGCCGACCACCACGGCAAGCAGCACCAGAATGAACACGCCACGGCGCGGGTCCGAAGCGAACGCATGCACCGACGTCAGCACGCCGGAGCGGACCAGAAAAGTGCCGAGCAGCGAGAGTGAAAATGCGGCGATGGCCAGCAGCACGGTCCAGTTCTTGAACGCCCCGCGCTTCTCGGTCACGGCCAGCGAATGGATCAGCGCCGTGCCGACCAGCCAGGGCATGAAGGAAGCATTTTCCACGGGGTCCCAGAACCACCAGCCACCCCAGCCCAGTTCGTAATAGGCCCACCAGCTGCCCAGCGCAATGCCCAGCGTCAGGAAGACCCAGGCTGCCGTGGTCCATGGCCGCGACCAGCGCGCCCAGGCCGCATCAAGCCGGCCGGAAATCAATGCCGCGATGGCAAAGGCAAACGCCACCGAGAACCCGACGTAACCCATGTAGAGCATGGGTGGATGGAAGACCAGCCCCGGGTCCTGCAAGAGCGGGTTGAGGTCGCGCCCTTCCGCAGCAGCCGGCAACAAGCGGTCGAAGGGGTTAGAGGTGAACAGGATGAAGGCCAGCAGGCCGATGCCGACCAGCCCGAGCACCGCCAGCACGCGCGCCACCATGACCTCGGGCAACTGGCGCGAGGCCAGCGACACCGCGGCACCCCAGCCCGCCAGCATCAGCACCCACAGCAGCAGGGAGCCCTCATGGCCGCCCCAAACGGCGGAGAACCGATACAAAGTAGGCAACTGCGTGTTGGAATGGCCTGCGACGTAGCTGACCGAGAAATCATTGGCGAGAAAGCTCTGCGCCAGACAGCCGAAGGCAATGGCAATCAGCAGGAATTGGGTTTGCGCCGCCGGCCGCGCCAGCGCAATCCATTGCGCGTTCCCGCGCTGCGCGCCGACCAGCGGCAGCACGCCCTGCAACAGAGAAACCACAAAGGCAAGGATGAGAGCGAAGTGTCCGAGTTCGGGAG